>JAXDHK010000231.1:0-6185 GCA_034664545.1 Solirubrobacteraceae bacterium | reverse complement strand
CCCTCACCGGCCACGACCAGCCGAACGCCAGCCCGAAGGCAGGCCTCGATGGCCACATCGACCCCCTTCTCGGCGGCCAGGCGCCCCACGAAGAGAGCGTGCGACCCGGTGGCGGCCGACGACGCCGAAGCGAACGACCGGATCACCGGCGCCAGCACCCGGGTCTTTCCCAGAGGCGCCCCGAGCCCCTCCAACCGGGCCCGGGCAAACGCGCTCGGGACGACGAACACGTCGACCTGGGCGGCCAGCCGCCGCTGCCACAACGCGAGCCCGGCGGCGTAGACCCCGGCCTCGACGAGGCTCCCCCGGCACCGGTGGACGACCCCCGGGAGCGTGTTGCGGCCGTGGCAGCGGGTGCACTCGGCCCCGTCGGTGAAGCAGACCCCGACCGCGCAGACCAGCCGGTACTGGTGGAGGTGCAGGACGACCCGGGCCCCGGCCTCCCGGGCGGCGGCGAGGGCCCGCCAGCCGAACGCCGGGTTGAGGTTGTGGGCGTGGAGCACCCGGGCCCGGGTCCGCCGGACCGCCCGACCGACCTCCTCGGGCGCCAGCCCCCCGGCGAGCATCCCCCGAGCCGCGGGGCCCCGGCCGATCCCCGCCGAGTCCCGCTCCAAGATCTCGGCATCTTCCCCGAGGTGCTCGCGCACGAGCCAGACCAGGTCTCGGGCGACGCGTTCCTCCCCTCCGAGGGTCCGGTAGCGGTTGTGGAGGAAGAGGATCAAGGCTTCGAGCCTAGACTCTCCCCGGGCCATGCTCCCCCCCGCCTCGATCATCGTCCCCACCCGGGGGAGGCCCGCCTACCTGACGGTCGCGCTCGCCTCGATCGCCCCCCAGGCGGCGGCGGCCGGGGCCGAGGTCCTGGTGGTCGAGGACGGCCCGGCCGGGCCGAGCGCCGGGATCGCCGCCGGCCACGGGGCCGGCTACCGGGCGCTCGGGGCCCACCGGGGACTGAACGCCGCCCGGAACGCCGGCCTCCGGGCCACGCGCGGAGACCTGGTCGTCTACGTCGACGACGACGTCGAGGTCGGACCCGGCTGGCTCGGCGCCCTCCTCGCCGCCGCCGCGGCCCACCCCGGGGTCGACGTCTTCGCCGGGCCGATCCGCGCCCGCCTCGAGGGGACCGGCCCCCGGGGGTGCGGTCGGGAGGGTCCCCCGATCACCGCGCTCGACCTCGGCCCGGCCGACGCCTGGGCGCCCCACGCCTGGGGGGCGAACATGGCGATCCGCCGGGCGGCGTTCGGCCCGGCCGGCGAGTTCGACGAGGCCCTCTCGGGCGGGGGCGACGAGGAGGAGTGGCAGCGCCGCCACGCCGGCCCGATCCGCTACGTGGCCGCCGCCCGGGTCGACCACCGCCGGGCCGGGGCCGACGCCCGCCTCCCCGCCCTGGCCCGGGCGGCCTTCCGCCGGGGCGCCGAGGTCCGCCGGGCCGACGCCCACCCCCCGACCCCGGCGGCCGAGCTCCGCGTCCTGGCCGGATGCGTCTGGCACGCGGCCCGGCGCCGGTGCGGCTACGGGCTGGTCAGCGCCGCCCACACCGGCGGCCGCGTCTACGCCTGGGCCCGCGGGGGTCTGCCCGGGGGGGTGGGGGGCGACACGATCGGATCGGGGGCCGCCGGCGACCCCGCCGCGCCATGGGGTGCGCCGGCCGGGACGGGCGAGGCGCCGGACGACTTCCTCTCGGGCGAGAGCGGGACGGTCGGCGGGCGGCGGGAACTCGTGCGCCGGGCGGCCGACGCCGTGCTCGACCTCGAGCTGGCCGTGCGCCTCCGGGCCTGCGCCGGCGGCGGGGCGCCCCGCCGGGTCCTCGTCCTGACCGTGGCCCGACCCGAGCACGCCGGCCTCCACGCCCGGGCGGCGGCCGAGCTCCGGCGCTCGCCCCACGAGGTGACGCTGGCGGCGTGCCCCCCGGGCGGGCGGGGCAAGTTCGAGAACCTGACCGCCCTGCTCGAGGCCCATCCCCCCGGTGGGTACGACTGGCTGGTCGTCCTCGACGACGACGTCGAGCTCCCCCGGGGCTTCCTCGGGCGGTTCCTCGGACTGGCCGAGCGCTTCGACCTGCGCCTGGCCCAGCCGGCCCACCGGCGCTGCTCCCACGCCGCCTGGCGGCTGACCCGGCGGCGGGCGGGGAGCCTCGTCCGGGAGACGCGCTTCGTCGAGATCGGGCCGGTCACGGCGCTCCACCGGGAGACGTTCGCCGCCCTCCTGCCGTTCCCCGCCCTCCGGATGGGCTGGGGACTCGACGCCCACTGGGCCGCGCTCGCCGCCCGGCACGGCTGGCGGCTGGGGGTGGTCGACGCCACCCCGATCGGCCACCGGGCCCGGCCGGCCGGCGACGCCTACTCCCGGACCGAGGCGATCGACGAGGCCCGGGCGTTCCTCGCCGCCCGGCCCTACCTCCCGGCGGCGGAGTCCCAGCGGACGCTGGCGGTGCATCGCCGGTGCGGGTAGCCGTCGTCGCCGAGTTCTATCCCCGGGCCGCCGATCCGGTGCTCGGGATCTGGGCCCACCGCCAGGCGCTCGCCGTCCGGGACGCCGGGGTCGAGGTCGCGGTGTTCGTCCTCCACCGCCTCGTCCCCCCGGCCGCGTCGTTCACCGGCCGGGAGCTCCGGCGCCTCCTCGCCCAGCCGTCGGTCGAGATCCGCGACGGCCTGACCGTGCGCTACGTCCGCTACGTCGCCCCCCGGCGGGATCGGGCCTACGCCCGCTGGGGCGCCTGGGCGGCCCCGGCGCTCGCCGCCGCGCTCCGCCGGGCGGGTCCGTTCGATCTCGTCCACGCCCACAACGCGGTCCCCGCCGGAGACGCCGTCCGCCGGGCCCGGCTCCGGGCCCCCCTGGTCGTCTCGGTCCACGGGGGCGACGTCCTCTGGACGACCGGGCAGGTCCCGGGGGGCGAGCGGGCCGTCCGGCGGACGCTGGCCGGGGCCCGCCTGGTCCTGGCCAACAGCGGCGGGATCGAGCGGCTCGCCCGCGCGCACGGGGCCCGGGAGGCGCGGGTGGTGACGCTCGGCACCGACGTCCCCGCGGCGATCCCCGACCGGGCGCCCGCCCCCCTCGTGGTCACCGTCGGGCACCTGGTCGCCCGCAAGCGCCACGCCGACGTGATCCGGGCCGTGGCCCGGGTCCCGGGGGTCCGCTACCTGGTGATCGGCGACGGGCCCGAGCGGCCGGGGCTGGCCCGGCTGGCCGCCGAGCTCGGGGTCTCCGACCGGGTCGACCTGGCCGGTCAGCTCGACCCGGCCGAGGCGGCCCGCCGGGCCCGGGCGGCCTGGCTCTTCGTGATGCCCTCGACCGACGAGGCGTTCGGCGTGGCCTACATCGAGGCGATGGCCGCCGGGGTCCCGGCGATCGGGGCCGCGGGTGAGCCGGGGCCCGAGGAGATCGGGCCCGGGCTCGAGCTCGTCCCGCCGGGGGATCCCGACGTCCTGGCCGCGGTGATCGGCCGCCTGATCGGGGATCCGGCCGAGCTCGCCCGGCTCGGACGGGCCGCCCGGGCCAACGTGCTCGAGCGCTTCACCTGGGCCCGGTCGGGCCAGCTGACCCTCGCCGCCTACCGGGACTCGATCCGGTGAAGCCCGTCCTCTTCCTGACCGGTCACCTCCCGGACGACCGCGTCGGGGCGGTCCGCGAGCTCCACGCCCGGGCGGGGATCGAGGTCGCCCTCTACGGCGGGCCCCACGCCCACGGCGCCCCGCCCGCCTCCGGGCCGCCGGGCGGGGTCCCCCACCGCCGGGTCGACCAGCGCGACGTCGCCCGTCTGGTCGCCGGCGGGGGGTACCGGGCGGTGATCGCCGGGACCGGCGGCCGGCTGGCCCTCCCGGCGGCCTGGGGGGCCTCGCGCCGGGTCGGGCTCCCGTTCATATTCTGGGCCGCCCTCTGGCGGGCGCCCCGGACACCGGCCCACCTCGCCGCCTATCCCCTGATGCTGTGGATCTACCGGGATGCGGCCGCCGTGGTCACCTACGGCGAGCACGTCAGCGGCTACGTCGGGGCCCGGGGGGCCCGGAACGTCCACGTCGCCCCCCAGTCGGTCGACAACGCCTTCTGGTCGGCCGGCGTCCCCGACGAGCGCCCGCCCGGGCCGTTCCGGGCCCTGTTCGTCGGCCGGGCGACCCCGGCCAAGGGGCTCGGGGTCCTGCTCGAGGCCTGGCGGGGGTCGGGGGTCGGCCGGGCCGGAGCCACGCTGACCCTGGCCGGCCCGGGGGCCGGCGGGGGGGCGGGGCCGGGGCCGCTCCCGCCCGGCGTGCGCCGGGTGGGAGTCCTCGAGCCGGCGGCCCTGCGCAACTTCTACGGGGCGTACGACGTTCTCGTAATGCCGTCCATCCCGACCCGCGGATTCCTCGAGCCGTGGGGGCTGGTGGCCAACGAAGCCATGAACCAGGCGACCGCCATCCTCTCCACCGACGCCGTCGGCGCCGCCGCGGGCGGGCTCGTACGCGACGGGCGCAACGGCCTCGTCGTCCCGGCCGGCGACCCCGCGGCGCTCGGGGCGGCCCTCGTCCGCCTGGCCGGCGACCCCGGCCTCTGCGCCCGGCTCGGCCGAGCCGGGGCCCGAGACGTCCGGGCGTTCACCCACGCCGCCTGGGCCGCCGGGTTCGTCGGTGCCCTTCGGAGCGTCGGGGTCGGCGGGGACCCCCTGGTAGCGTTGCCCGATGCCTAGGCTCTCTCCCTCGGCGCGCTCGCGTGCGCGCCGGTCGCCCGCCGGTCGGCGGTCGGGGGTCGCCCTCTCGCGCGCGCTCGGCCTCGTCGTCGCGCTCCTGGCGCTCGGTCCGGCGGGCGCCCAGGCGAGCCCCCAGGCCCTGATCCGCGACTGCATGACCAACGGGCGGATCGTCGGCCATTACTCCCAGCAGGACTACAGCCAGGCGCTGGCCAACCTCCCGACCGACGTCGCCGAGTACAGCGACTGCGCCGGGGTCATCCGCCGGGCCCAGCTCGCGGCGGCCGCGGGCGGGGCCGGGGCCGTGACGCCCCGGGCGGCGCAGCTCGGGGCCGGGGCCGGCGGGGGCGGGGCGGCGGCGGCGGCCGGGGGCGGGGTGGCGGCGTCGGCGGCCAACCCCCGCCAGGATCCGCTGACCTACGCCGATCCGGCCGAGCGGGCGGCGATCGCCCGGGCCCGGAGTGGCGGGTCCTCCCAGATCGACCTCGGCGGCCAGCTCGTGCGCCCGGGCACGGTGGCCACCCGGACGTCGTCGATCCTCAACTCGCTCCCGACCCCGCTGGTGATCGCCCTCGCGGCGCTGGCCGCGATCGCCGTCGTCGTCTGCGGGCGCTACGCGAGGAACCTTGTCCGCGCACGCCGGGCCGATTGACGCCGGCCGGGGGGGCCTGGCCGCCTCGGGCACGCTGACCCGGGCCGCCGGCGGCGCCGCCTGGATGGCGGTGGGGGTCGCCGCCGTGCTCTGCGGGATCTGCTTCGCCGGGGGCGGGGGCCTGTCGCTCGACTCCCAGGTCCCGGTCGAGATGTCCCTGACCCTGGCCGGTGCGGCCCTGGTCGCGGCGGCGCTCGCCGTCGAGACCCGGGCCCCGGTCTACGGGGCGTGGTCGATCGGCCTGCTGCTCGGGCTGGCGGCCTTCACGTCGATGTCGGTGATCTGGTCGGTGGCCCCGGACGCGTCGTGGATCGAGGGGGGCCGGACGCTGTCCTACGCCTTCGCCTTCCTCGGCGCGGTCGCCCTCGTGCGCCTGGCCCCCGGGCGCTGGCCGAGCGTCCTCGTCGGGGTCCTCCTCGCCGGCCTGGCCGTCTCGGCCTACGCCCTGGCCACCCGGGTCTTCCCGGGGGCGCTCAGTCCGGACGAGATCTACGCCCGGCTGCGCGACCCGTTCGGATACTGGAACGCCGTCGGCCTGACCGCGGCCCTCGGGGTCCCGCCGTGCCTGTGGCTCGGCGCCCGGCGGGGCGGCCACGGGGCGGTCGGGGCCCTCGCCTATCCGGCGGTGATGATCCTCCTGGTCACGCTGATGCTCGCCTACTCCCGGGGGGCCCTGCTGGCGCTCGGGCTCGGCTGCGCCTTCTACTTCGCGACCGTCCCCCTCCGGCTCCGCTCGCTCACCGTGCTCGGGCTCGGGGGGCTCGGGGCGGCCGCGGTCGTCGGGTGGGCCTTCTCGCGGACGGCCCTCTCGGCCGACCACGTCGTGCTGTCCGCCCGGATCCACGACGGCCACCTGCTCGGGCTCCTCGTCGCCGG
>JAXDHK010000230.1:0-7085 GCA_034664545.1 Solirubrobacteraceae bacterium | reverse complement strand
CGATGACCACCCGCCAGTCGTGACCCCCGAGGCCGGGCTGACGTTCGCCTGCTTCGGGTCGACCTGCAGTGTCTTCGTCATCGGGCCCGGGGATTGCGGGCGCCCCGACGAGGCCGTCGAGCTCGCCCGGGCCCGCCTGCTCGACTGGCATCACCGCTTCACCCGCTTCGATCCGGGCAGCGAGCTCTCCCGGTTGAACGCCGATCCCCGTCCCGCCGTTCCCGTCAGCCCGGAGATGGCCCGCCTCGCGGCAGTGGCGGCCGGCGCCGCCGCCCGGACCGGCGGGCTCGTCGACGCCACCCTGGTCGACCAGATCGAGGCCGCCGGCTACACCGGTGACCTCGGCCCCCCGCTCTCCCTCGAGGCCGCCCTCGACCGGGCTCCGCCCCGGCGGTCGGCCGGTCCGAGCCCGGCCTCCCGGTGGCGCGAGCTCAGCGCCGGCCATCGGACGGTCACCCGCCCCCCGGGGGTCAAGCTCGACAGCGGGGGACTCGCCAAGGGCCTCCTCGCCGACCTCCTCGGCGACGACCTCGCCACCCACGCCGGCTTCGCGATCGACTGTGCCGGGGACCTCTGCCTCGGGGGCACGGCCCGGCTCCCCCGGACCGTCCTCGTGGCCAGCCCGTTCGACGGTCGCACGATCCACGAGCTCAGCCTCGTGGCCGGGGGGGTCGCGACGAGTGGCATCGGTCGCCGGAGCTGGCTCGACGCCGCCGGGGACCCGGCCCACCACCTGCTCGACCCGGCCACCGGGCGTCCCGCCTACACGGGCCTCGTCCAGGCGACGGCGGTCGCGGCGACCGCGCTCGGAGCCGAGATCCGCGCCAAGGCCGCCATCCTCGCCGGTCCGGCCGCGGCCGCCGCCTGGCTGCCCGACGGCGGTGTGATCGTCCACGACGACGGGAGGGTCGAGATCCTACCCCCGACGTTCACACAAACCTCCCAGGTAGCACCCAGGTGGGTCGCAGACGGATCTCCGATGCTCACACGGACAACCCTCGTCCAGGAGCCGACACGATGAACACACACAGTGCCGACGTACTCGTCCGAGACATGTTGACCCGGGCCCTCGCGGTGGTCGGGCTGCTCGGCATCGCCCTGATCCACGTCCTCGACGCCATTCCCACCTTCTCGGAGCTCCCCTACAAGGGCTGGCTCTACGTCGCGCTGATCGTCAGCGCCCTGGCGGTGGCCGGCATGCTCGTCCGAGGCGGGTCGCGCCGGGTCTGGGCACTCGCCGCCGGCCTCGTCGCCACCGCGATCCTCGCCTTCGTCTACAGCCGGACGGTCGGCCTCCCGAGCGCCCCGGACGACGTCGGCAACTGGTCGGAGCCGCTCGGCGTCGCCGCGCTCTTCGTCGAGGGCGCCGTGCTCGCCGTCGCCGCCCACGCCCTCGCCATCGTCGCGCCCGCCCGGGTCGCGGTCGAGCCCGGCGGGCTGCGTGCCCACCCGGCCTGACCCGGACCGAGACCCCGGACGCGGATGGCCCCCTCCGCCGGCGCTCGGAGCCTCCGGACGCCGGGCTGCGCGATGATGCCCCGATGTTCGAGCGCTTCACCGACGCGGCCCGGCAGGCTCTGGTCTACGCCGAGGACGAGGCCCGGGTCGTCGGACAAGCGGCGATCGGGTCCGAGCACCTCCTCCTCGGGCTGCTGCGCGAGGGAACCGGGGCCGCCGCCACCGTCCTCGCCAACCGGGAGCTGACGCTCGAGGCCACCCGCCAGGAGGTCGGCCGGGTCCCCGGGGGGGACGTGGAGGCCTCCGACCGGGTGGGCCTGGCCTTCGCCGCCGACGCCAGGCAGGCACTCGACCGGGCGGTCCTCGAGGCGTCGGCGCTCGGCCACGACCACATCGGAACCGAGCACATCCTGCTCGGGGTGCTCCGCGACGAGGAGGGCGTCGCCGTCGGCGTCCTCGTCGGGCTCGGGGTCGAGCCCCCGGCGATCCGCGCCGAGATCCTCCGCCTGGTCGGCGCCGGGCGGATCGAGGGCCTGACCGGCGGCGAGGCCCATACCGAGGTGGCGACTCCCCCGTCCTTCACCGCCTGGCTCGGGACCGCCCTCACCGCGGCCTCGGCCGAGGCCACGGCCGACGGACGGGCGATCGAGGTGACCGACCTCCTCCTCGCGATGGCCGACGATCCGCAGACCCCGGCCGGGTGGGTGCTCGCCGAGCTCGGCATCGACAGCCAGGCCCTCCGGGCCACGGCGGAGCACCTCCGCCTGCTCGACCGGGAGATCGACCGGGTGGGCCGGGAGATGCACGATGCCTCGGCCTCGGATCAGGTCGTCCGGACGGCCGAGCTCCGCGATCAGCGGCGCCAGCTGATCGCCCAGCGCCAGCGCCGGGTCCTCCCGACCGAGGGCGCGGACCCCGACGGGCCGGTCGGGTAGCCCTCGCTCGGGCAGGCCGGGCCGCCCGGCCGGCCACCGGGCTGACAGTATTCGTCCCACGATGAGCGATCCCGTCCGCGAGCTCCTGGCCGACCTCCCCCTCGCCAACATGGCCGACCGTCCCGAGGGGATGCTCGCGATCCGGCGCGACGACGTGCCCGAGGCCGAGCGAACCGCCGTCGACGACTGGGTCGATGCCCACGGCGGCCGCATCGTCCGCGACCCGGTGTTCAAGGTCCACAACGGCAAGACCCCGGACGTCCCGGCCGCCGAGGCCTTCTACGTCATCCCGCCCGGAGCGTTCCGGGGCTAGCGTCCCGGGGGGTTTGGCGTACAGTCCGCCCCCATCCAGGGATCGCCGGTCGAAGAAAGAGAGTCCATGCGCAAGCCAAGCCTCAGCATCCTCACCACGCTCGTCCTCGCCGCGCTCGCCGTCGGGGCTCCGACCGCCATGGCGGCCAGGCACGTCCGGCGCTCGATCCCCCTCCAGGGCCTGTTCAGCTACGCGATCTTCCAGGGGCCCAGCTGCTCGTCGCCGGTCAAGCTCTGCGTCAACGGGACCTTCGCCGGTCCGCTCGCCGGTCGACTCGACGAGGTCATCACCAGCCTCACCCCGACCGCCCAGCCCGGGATCCTCCTCGGGGTCGGCAACATCGTCATCCATACCCGCCGGGGCAACCTCGACTGCACCGAGAGCTTCACCTTCAACGGCGCCCCCCACACCGACGGCGAGGCCGGGATCCTCTGCGAGTTCACCGGCGGCACCGGCCACTGGGTCGGCGCGTCCGGGTACTTCATGGCCTACGGCGCGGCGGTCGGCGGCCGGCCGGTCGGTCTCGGCCACTACGGCGGCCGCCTGATCCTCCCGTAGCCGACGCCGCCTACACGTCGATCCGGCTGAGCTCGATCCGCCGGGCGACCGTCTCCGTCCACGGGGCCGGGCCGAACCGGTCCCGGACGGCGGCGGCGCTCGCCAGGTGGTCGTACCCGACCCGGCGGTGCTCGACCACCCCGTCGTCGTGGATGACCGCGTAGGCCGGCCGGGGGTCGCCGTCGAAGGGCATCCCCACGCTCCCCGGGTTGACCAGCTCGACCCCGCCGGCCACCGTCCGCCGGAACGCGAGGTGCGTGTGGCCGAAGATGAGCCGCCCGGGCCCGAACCCGCCGAGGAGCTCCTCCTCGTCGGATGCCGGCTCCGGGTAGAACGACCGGACGTCTGAGACGGGCGAGCCGTGGCAGGCGAGCACCTCGCCGACCCCGCCCCCGGCCGCCAGCGTGGCCTCGCCCGGAAGCTCGGCGAGCTCGGCGACCGCGGCCGGCCCCAGCGCCTCCCGGGCCGCGGCGACCGCCCCCTGGACGGCCGCGGGAGCCTCGGTCGGCGCCGCGCTCCACCGCTCGCCGTTCCCGCGTATCCAGGTCGCCCCCCGGAGCTCGCGCAGACGGGCCAGGGTCTCGACCGGCCAGGCCCCGAACAGGGCGTAGTCCCCGCCCAGGAGCCACCGCTCGACCGGGGGGGCGTCGCCCAGCACCGCTTTGAGCGCCGGGAGGTTGCCGTGGATGTCGTAGAGCACGCCGATCATCGTGCTCGGGGGAAGCTACTCCCGGGACTGGTCCCAGGAGAACCCACGGACGGCGAGGAAGACCCCCCCGAGTCCCCACACGGCCAGCACGGCCAGCGACCCGGCGTTGGCGGAGAGGCCCCGGCCGGAGACCATCGCCCCGCTCAGGCCGTCGATCAGGTGCTTGAGCGGGAGCACCTGGGCGATGTCGCGCAGGAACGTCGGCGCGTGCTTGGGGTCGAAGAAGACGCCGGAGATGAAGATCACCGGGAGGAACACGGCGTTGACGTAGGCCGGGGCCGAGTCGAAGTTGGGGATCGCGTGGGAGAAGGCGACCCCGAGGGAGGCCAGGCAGACGACGCCGACGACGACGAAGACGACGAGCTCGAGCCCGTCCCGCGGCCAGCCGATGTTGAAGAACAGCCGTCCGGCGACGACGATGATCGCGACCTGGATCACCGTGTTGGTGACCGCGTTCAGCGCGACCCCGCCGAGGTAGGCCCCGCTCGGGAGCGGCGTCCCGCGCATCCGCTTGAGCACCCCGGTCTCCCGGAGGAACGTCATGTTCATCGCCAGGGCCGAGAAGGTCGTCGACATGACGCTCATCCCGGCGATCCCCGGGACGATCACGTCGAGGTCGTGCTGGTTGCCCTGGAGGATCGCCCCGAACAGGGTGAGGAAGATCAGCGGGAGCAGGAAGTTGAAGAAGGCGGCGCTCGGGTTGCGCCAGAACATCCGCCGCTCGAGACGGTACTGCCGCCAGAGCAGGCCGGCCGAGTCAGTCATCGGCGGTCAGCTCGAGATAGACGTCCTCGAGGCTGGGTCGGGTCACCGACAGGTCGGTCAGGCGCTCGCCCCGGGAGAGGGCCTCGGAGGTCAGACGGTGGAGCAGGGTCGTCGGGTCATCGGTCTCCTCGGCGGTGAGGACGCCGGTCCCGTTGCGGTAGCTCACCCGGTAGCGTGCCGCCCCGTCCACCCCGAGCTCCCGGGGCGAGCCGACGGCGAGGATCGCCCCGTCCTTGATGATCGCCACCCGGTCGGCGAGCTCCTGGGCCTCGTCGAGGTAGTGGGTGGTCAGCAGCACCGTCTTGCCCAGATCCTTCAGGGTCCGGATCGTCTCCCATGCCGCCCGCCGGGCGGCCGGGTCGAACCCGGTGGTCGGCTCGTCGAGGAAGATCAGCTCCGGGTCGCCGACCAGGGCGAGGGCGAAGTCGAGCCGCCGGAGTTGGCCGCCCGAGAGCCGGCGGGTCCGCTCGTGCTGCTTCTCGCCGAGGCCGGCCAGGGTGATCACCTCGTCGACGTCCCGGGGATGCGGGTAGAAGCGCGCCCAGTGGGTCAGCGCCTCGCGGACCGTGATGTGGCGGTACATGCCGCAGCTCTGGAGCACGATCCCCACCCGCTGGCGCAGCTCCCGGGATCCCCCCTCCGGATCCTGGCCGAGCACGCTGACCTCGCCGGCGGTCCGGTCCCGGTAGCCCTCGAGGATCTCGACCGTCGTCGTCTTCCCGGCCCCGTTGGGCCCGAGCAGGCCGAAGACCTCGCCCCGGGCCACGGTGAAGTCGATGCCCTTGACCGCCTCGAACGATCCGTAGGCCTTGCGCAGGTCGCGGACCGCGATCGCCGGGGAGTCGTCCGTCATCGGCCCCATCATGCCAACATCGACTGGGCCGCCATGCGCTGCGCCTGCATTGACATCGGGTCGAACACGACCCGGCTGCTGGTCGCCGACGGCGACCCCGGGGACGGCCGTCTCCGGGTCCTGGCGGTCGAGCGGGTGTTCACGGCGGTCGGGGCCGCCGCCGCTCCCGACGGGACGCTCCCCCCGGCCAAGATCGCCGAGGTCGTCGCCGCCGTCGCCGCCCAGGCCGCCTCAGCCCGCCGTCACGGGGCGGGCTCGACGCGAGCGGTGGCCACGGCGGCCATCCGCCGGGCGCCCAACCGTGACCTGCTCGTCTCCGCCCTCGCCCGGGCCGGGATCGAGCTCGAGGTGCTGACCGGCGAGCAGGAGGCCCGGCTGGCCTTCGCCGGGGCGATCGCCTCCGGCCCCGCCCCCCCGACCGATCCGGGGCACCGGCTCGGAGCGGCCGGGTCGGTGGCGGTGATCGACGTCGGCGGCGGGTCGACCGAGGTGGTCGTCGGCCGGCCCGGGTCCCAGCCCGGGTGGTGGGCCTCGCTCCCGGTCGGGTCGAGCTCCCTGACCGTCGCCTGCGTCGCGGAGGATCCCCCGAGCCCCGGATGCCTGGCCGGGCTCCACGCCGCGGCCGCCGCCGCGTTCGCCGGGCTGTCCCCCCCGCCGGTCGAGCTCGCCCTGGCCGTCGGCGGCTCCGCCACCTCGCTGCTCCTCCTCGCCGGCCCGACCGGCCCGACCGGCCCGACTCCCGAGGCCGAGGCCGCGCTCGACGATCGCTCGCTCGGCGCCGTCCTCGCGGTGCTCACCGCCGAGCCGGTCGCCGAGACCGCCCGGCGCCTCGGTCTCCATCCCGAGCGCGTCCGGGTGATGCCGGCCGGCGTCACCCTCCTCGCCCGGGCGAGCCGGGTACTCGGCGCCCCGCTGCGGATCGCCCGGGGCGGCCTGCGCGAGGGGGTGATCCTCGACTTGCTGGGCCCAGGCTAGACCTGGTGCTCCCGGCCGATCGCCCGCTCGAGCTGCTCGTCGGCGTCGCTCCCCTCCTCGCCCAGGACCGCCCGCATGCCGGTGGCCAGGGCGTCGAGCTTGGTGTGGATCGCGTGCTCGGCCCGGAGCTCGGCGTTCCGCAGGAGGGCGACGAGCAGGAGGGTCAACGCGGTGATCGCCGTCCCCGTCGCCTGCTCGTAGGCGCTGCTCGCTCCGAACGCGTAGCCGAGGATCCAGGCGAGCACGACGAGGACGCAGAACACGAAGAAGGCCGGCGAGCTCGCGAAGTGCGACGATCGCTCGGCGATCCGGTCAAAGCGGCCGCGCTCGTCCGGGGCGCCTCGCTCGACTGGGTGCTTGAGTGACATCCAATCCAGTCTGTCAGCCGAACGTCGTGAGCGAGCCCCACGACGGCAGGGCCGCCAATCGCTCGACCTGGCGCACGAGGAACGGCCCGAGGGTGGTCGAGAACTGGCTCGTGATGTGGTCGGTGTCCTTGTAGACGAGGACCCCGCCGAT
>JAXDHK010000229.1:0-3156 GCA_034664545.1 Solirubrobacteraceae bacterium | reverse complement strand
CTGCGGACCAAGGGCGGGGAGTTCGGGACGACGACCGGCCGCCCCCGGCGGACCGGCTGGCTCGACCTCGTCGCCCTGCGCTACGCCGTCCGCCTGAACACCCTGACCGCCCTGGTCATCACCAAGCTCGACGTCCTCTCGGGCTTCGACCAGATCATGGTCTGCACGCGCTACCGGGGTCAGGAGGGCGCCGAGTTCGACCACTTCCCCTACCACCAGTCGGTGCTCCACCACGCGACCGGGGAGTTCCAGGGGCTCGAGGGCTGGACCGAGGATCTCGGCGAGTGCCGCGGCGAGTCGGACCTCCCCCAGGCGGCCCGTGACTACCTCGCCTTCGTCGAGGATTTCACCGGGGTGCCGATCGTCCTGGTCGGCGTCGGTCCGGGGCGCGACCAGAACGTCTGGATGAAGTCGTCGGCGGACACCCTGATGGCCCGTATCGCGCCCGTCGCCTGAGCCGGATCCCCGGGCGAACCGGTTCCTAACCGTTTGCCTTAACTCACGCAACGTCCCTCGATCTAGGTTTTCCGCAGTGGGAGCGTGACTCCCACCGTAATTCGACCCTGGAGGGAACACCATGACCCTGACCAAGCGGGTTGCTCCGTTCGTGGTCGCTGCGGCGGTCGCCGCCGGCGGCCTCGGCGCGCCGGCGCTGGGCGCGACGTCGACCGCCCACTGGACGGGGAAGTAGTGCCAGTCGTACAAGACGTCCTTCGTCAAGCGTCACAAGAAGCCGACGAAGGCCCAGCTGGCGGCGGCCAACAAGGTGCTCAAGCGGCACGGCTGCACGATCAAGGCGTAGCGGACCGACCGGGCGCCCGGGAGGTCCGGGCGCCCGCGTCTCACCCGGGCCCAGGCAGCCTGCCGATCGCCGCGACCACCCGCTCGCCGGCCCGGCCGTCGCCGTAGAGCTCCGGCCGGTCCTCCGGCGCCGGGGCCGCGAGCGCCGCCCGGGCCGCCCGGGGGTCGAGCCCGACCAGCGTGTTCCACCCCGCGGCGACCGTCTCGACCCACTCGGTCTCCTCGCGGAGCGTGACGCAGGGCACGCCGGCCAGGTAGGCCTCCTTCTGGACGCCGCCCGAGTCGGTCAGCACCGCCCGGGCCTGGCAGAGGAGCGCCGTGAAGTCGAGGTAGCCGAGCGGCCCGAGCAGGCGCGCGGCCCGGCCCAGGCGCTCGTCGAGCCCGGCCTCCCGGGCGCGGGCGCGAGTGCGCGGGTGGAGCGGGAGGACGACCGGGAGCTCGACGGCCTCGAGCAGCTCGACCAGGAGCTCGAGCCGGGCCGGGTCGTCGACGTTGGCCGCCCGGTGTGCCGTCGCCAGGACGTAGGCGCCCGGGCGGACGCCGGCCTCGGCCAGGGGCTCGGGGCGCCGGCGCGCCCGGGGCTGGACGTCCCGAGCGACGTCGACCATCACGTCCCCGACGACCTCGGCCCGGCCCGGGGCCCCCTCCCGGCGGAGGTTCCCCGCCCCGACCGCCGAGGAGCAGAGGAGCAGGGTGGCGAGCTGATCGGTCAGCACCCGGTTTCGCTCCTCGGGCATCGTCCGGTCGAACGAGCGCATCCCGGCCTCGACGTGGACGACGGGGACGCCCCGGTCGGCGGCGGCGAGCGCCCCGGCGAGGGTCGAGTTGGTGTCCCCGTAGACGAGGACGGCGTCCGGGACGCACCCGGCCACCACGGGCTCGACGGCGACGAGCATCCGTCCGAGCTGGGACGTGTTGGTCGCACCCCCGACGCCCAGCCAGTGGTCGGGCGCCGGGAGGTCGAGCTCGCGAAAGAAGACGGCCGAGAGGTCGTCGTCGTGGTGCTGTCCGGTGTGGACGAGCACCTCCTCGTGGACGGCCCGCAGGCGCCGGGAGACGGCGGCGGCTTTGACGAACTGCGGGCGGTTGCCGACCACCGTGAGGATCCGCATCAGCCGGACTCGGCGTCGGGCGCGAGCCGGAGGGCGGGCGGGGGATCCACGGCGGGAAAGCTAGTCGATGACCCGCTCGGCCCCGGTGTACACGTTGACCCGATCCCCCCGGGCGAACCCGGCCAGGGTCATCCCCCGGTCGGCGGCCAGCCCGACGGCCAGGGAGGTCGGGGCCCCGACCCCGACGAGGATCGGCGCCCCGGCGACCGCCGCCTTCTGGACGAGCTCGAAGGAGAGGCGGCCGCTGACGCAGAGGATCCTCCCCCCGAGCGGAAGCCACCCGGCGCGGAGGGCATGGCCGATCACCTTGTCCATCGCGTTGTGGCGCCCGACGTCCTCCCGGGCGAGGAGGAGCCGCCCGGACGCGTCGAAGAGCCCGGTCGCGTGGAGGCCGCCCGTCCGCCGGAAGCCGGGCTGGCGCAGGCGCTCGGGCAGCCGGGCGAGCAGCGCCCGGGCGACGAGCGGTCCGGCCGGGGACGGCGGGGCGCTGACCGCGACCTCCTCGAGCGCCCCCTTCCCGCAGACCCCGCACGACGAGGTCGTGTAGAAGCGCCGGGCCCCCGGGTCGCGCCCGAGCGGCCCGGCCACCTCGATCACGTTGGCCGCGAGGTCCTCGGTCAGCCCGGCCGGCCTCGCCTCGTCGATCAGGGCCTCCCCGTAGAGGAAGCCGAGCGCCAGCTCCTCGTCGTGGCCGGGCGTGCGCATGGTCACCGTCAGCGGCCGGCCGTCGACCCGGATCTCGAGCGGCTCCTCGACGGCGACCTCGTCGGTCAGGCCGTCGTGCTCGACCCGGACCAGCATTCGGGCCGCCGGGTCGTCCGCCGGATCGACGGCACCCCGGTCGCTCACGGGCTCAGGGATGGCCGGGCGCCAGGCCGGCGGTACGCATGCCTGGGTGCTCGATCGCACCGAGGGCTCCGAGGTCGCTGGGGCCGTCCACCCGACCGAGCCTACGACCAGCCCGCCCGTCCGGTCAAGCGGCCGCCTCGGGGCGGGGCGTCCGACGCCGGTCGGCGCGGTGAGCAGCGCCTCTGGCACCCTACGGAGGTCATGACCGACGAGCTCGAACGCCTCGACCGCCTCCTGTCCCAGCTCGGCCGGATGCTCGACGCCCCGGGCGAGGAGGGCGAGGCGTCGCCCGAGTGGACGTGGCAGAAGCTCGACCTGCTCGAGCAGTCGATGGGCCCCGACGCCCTGACCGCCCTGCTCCGCCGCCAGGGCATGAGCCGGGCGACGGTCGAGG
>JAXDHK010000228.1:0-5393 GCA_034664545.1 Solirubrobacteraceae bacterium | reverse complement strand
CGACTCCTCGCACGCGGCTCCCGTGTCCCACCCGGTCGCGGTCGCCGACCTGATTCGGAGCGCGGCCGCCGGCTGACGACGGCGTCGCCCCGGCGTCTCAGCCGATGGTCTCGATTCGACACGTCGGACCGACCGCCGCGGCCAGCCGCCGATCGGCGGTCAGCAGGACGGCGTCGAGCGCCTCGGCGAGGGCGACGTACATCGCGTCCCAGCCCCGCACGGTGTTCCGCAGCTCCCACGCCCGGGCGAGCAGGGGCCGGTGGCCGAAGCGCTCTCCCGGCCAGGCGGCTAGATCCGCGACCGCCTGCCCCGCTCCGGTCGCGTCGAGGCGTCCGCCCAGGTGCTCGCGGCGCACGATCCCGAAGACCTCGACGTCGATGATGTGCGGGGCCGCCTGATCAGCCTCGCCGGCCAGTCGCCGGCGGATCGTCTCGGCCTCGACGCCCCCGGTCACCACCTCGGCCAGGCACGAGGCGTCAACCACCAGCATCCGGCCACGCTCCCCGCTGCTCGTCGAGCGCCGCCAGAACCTCGCTCCGCCCGACCGGCGACGTCCGGCCCCGCGTCCGCTCGAGCCACGTGGCCACGCTCGGGCGCGCCGCGATCCGCCCGGCCTCGGCCCGGAGCAGCTCGGGCACGCTGACCCCGGTCTCGGCCGCCCGCCTGACCAGCGCCGCGTAGACGTCGTCGTCGAGGTCCCGGATCTGCACGGTCTTGGGCACGAGGCGAGCCTAGCATGCAAGTATGCATCGGAACATGCGCATCCGCAGACTGAGCATCATCCCGTCCGCCGGGAGCTTGTACGATGGGTTCGAGGCGCCGGTGACGGCGGTGTGCCGAGAGCGGTCGAGAGGGGTGCCGATGTCGAGTCTCGCTTCCAGTCCCGAGGGTCGCCCTGGCCCGGTGGTCGGGGCCCGGCGGTCGGTCCGAAGGCGGGCGGCGGTCGGGCTCGTCCTCGCCGGTGGCCTCCTCGCCTCCCTCGGGGGCCCGGACCAGACGCTGGCCACCGCCACCAAGACGACCGTGTTCACCGGCCGGATCGCCTCGGCGACCGGGGGATACGCCAAGCTCCGGGGGTCGGTCAGAGTCAGCGTCCGCTCCCACCCCGCGTCCACCGGGACCGCGTTCACCCTCACCCTGTCGGCCCCCTCCTGTCCCACCCGCCCCGTCCGACCCGGAACCCGCTGCGTCGCTCTCTCCGGTCACATAGCCGGGGTGGCCACGGCCCGGCCCCGCCGCCCGGCGGACGTCGGCACCACGGTCGCCCTGGCCGGGAACGGGAGCGTGGGCCCACTCGGACGGGTCTCCGCCGCCGGGACCGCCACCGGGCCCGGCTTCATCGCCCGCGGTCGCCCAGGGCTCACCCTCAGCCTCCGAACCTCCGCCGGGCGCCTGACCATCGTCGCCCAGGGGCCCCTCGTCCCCGGCTTCACCCCACCGCTCTGATGGAGGCGTTTTCGTGACCGACGAGCCCGAACCCGGCGACATGTACGCCGACATCACCAAGGAGCTCCAGCGGCTCTTCCCGCCCGACCGGATGGAGCGGATCGCCGACCGGCTCGGCCTGGTCGGCACCGAGGAGGACTACGAGTACCTCGGCGACCTGATCAGCGCCATCTTCACCCGCGGGATCGAGTTCGGAGCGATCGAGGTCGCCGCCCAGCAGATCGAGGCCGGGGCCGAGGTTCACCCCGAGATCGAGATCGCCCACGTCGAGCTGCCGTAGGCCCCTCCACCTCCGCCTGGGGTGGGCCGACCCGGCGGACCAGCCGCCGGTTTCTCCGGCCGGACCCGAGGGTAGCTCCCCGGCAATCGGCAAAGCACGAGGAGGCAGGACGATGGTCCCAGGGAACGGGCAAGGCCCCGGGCAGGGCCAGGAACAGGCGGTCGGGCAACTGCTCAAGCAGCTCTCCGACCAGGCCCGGCGCCTCGCCCAGCAGGAGGTCGAGCTGGCCAAGATCGAGCTGACCACCAAGGCCAAGACCGCCGCCCTGGCCGGTGGACTCCTCGGGGCGGCCGGGCTGCTCGGACTGCTCGCGCTGCTCACCCTGACCGCGACCGTGATCCTCGCGCTCGCGACCGTGCTCGACGGATGGCTGGCCGCCCTCATCGTCACCGCCGCATACGGCGCCGGCGCCGCGACCCTCGGCCTCCTCGGCAAGGCCCGAATGGCCAAGGCGACGCCGCTGGCCCCGACTCAGGCGATCCAAAGCGTTAAGGAGGACGTCTCATGGCTGAAGACACGCGCCAAGTCCGCGCGGACATAGAGCGCACCCGCCGGGAGCTCGGGGAGACGATCGTCGCCCTCGCCCAGGTCGACGTCAAGGCCCAGGCCAAGCACAAGGCCGACGAGCTCAAGCCGGTGGTCACGGCCCGGGCCAAGGAGAAGGTGGCCGAGCTCAAGCCGGTGGTCACGGCCAAGGCCAAGGACAAGGTGGCCGAGCTCAAGCCGGTGGTCACGGCCAAGGCCAAGGACAAGGTGACCGAGCTCAAGCCGGTGGTCACCGCCCGGGCCAAGGAGAAGGTGGCCGAGCTCAAGCCGGTGGTCGCGGCCCGGGCCAAGGACAAGGTCGCCGAGCTCCGCCCCCAGGTGACGGCCCGGGCCCAGGAGAAGGTCGCCGAGCTCAAGCCGGTCGCCGTCGAGCGGGCCAAGGCGAAGGTCGCCGAGGTCCGTCCGGTCGTGGTCGACCGGGCGAGCGAGAAGGTCGCCGAGGTTCGCGTGGCCGTGGTCGGCGCGGCCAGGCAGAAGGTCATCCAAGCCCCGGCGGCGGCGTTCGGCCGGGCCAGGGACAAGGTGGCCGAATTCGGGGGCGGCCCATCCCAGAACGGGCACTCCGCCAACGGGGGCCGCTCCGCGACCGAAGCAGCACTCGAACCGGTTCGCGGGGTCCTCGCCAAGGCGGGGGAGAAGCGCAAGCCCCTCGCCCTCGGTGCCGGCGGGACGCTCGCCGGGGGGCTGGTCGTCACCGGCCTGCTCGTCCGCCGGAGCCGGAGGCGCAGCCGAGCCCGGGAGCTCAAGCGCCAGGCCCGCCGGATCCGCAAGAGGCTCCCCGGCTAGACCGAGAGCTCGTCGACGTGGCGGGTGCTCCCGTCGGGCATCACCAGCCACGTCTCCCCGTCCCGGGCCGCCGCCCCCGCCGCGTCGATGCCCAGGGCGGCCGCGGCCAGGAGATCCCCGGCGATCCGGTGGACGTCCCGGACCACGCCGATGTGGAAGAGCGACCGGATCTCGGTCGTCACGTCCCCGTCCCCCGCCCGGAGGACCACCCGGAGATCCGCGCGGACGGCCAGCGCCGCCACGGTGATCGCGATGTTCTCGACGTCGTCGGAGGTGATCGCCGCCAGCGCCCGCGCCCGATCGAGGCTCAGCTTGGCCAGCAGCGTCCGCTCCCCGCCCTGGCCGATCACCACCGGGACCTTGTACTGGCGGGCGAGCTGGACGGCGGGGGCGTTCCGGTCGCGCTCGACCGCCACGACCCCGATCCCGAGGCTCCGCAGGAGCAGGCAGAGGCGCAGCCCGACCTGGCCGAGCCCGACCACCACGACGTGGTCGGACCGGGGGATCGCCCGGCGCCCGACGATCCCGGTCAGCCGGGGATCGAGGAGGCGGTTGACGATTCCGGCGGTCAGGACGGCGACGAAGCCGAGGGCCGCGAGCATCAGCACCGCCGCGAAGATCTTGCTCCCCGGGCCCGCCCGGTCGACCCCCGGGTTCGAGCTCACCGTCACGAGCGACTTGGTCGCGTCGTAGAAGGCGTCGACCGCCGGCTCGTGGAGGACGATGCCCGTGACCACGGCGTCGAGGACGAGGATGGTCAGGAAGCCGGCCAGGCCGGCGACCAGGAAGCGCGCGTTCAGGTCGAACGGACGAAACGCTCCCCGGACCGCGTGGAGGGCCCGGGCCGGGCGGCTCCGGCGCCCGACGTGGAGCGGGACGACCTCGACGCCGTCGTCCGCCTCCGACACGCCCACCAGGCCGCTCGGGAGGTGGGCCAGCGACTCGAGGCCCTCGGCGATGCACGGACCGGCCAGGGTCGTCGCCACGGCGTCGGCCATCGACGTGACCTGGCAGCTCGGGACGGCCCGGCGCAGCTGCTCGGCGACCGTCCGGTTGAACACGGTCACGATCAGGCGTCGCCCCGGCCGGGCGTGCTCGACCACGAGCGCCATCCGGAGCACCTCGATGTCGTCCCGGGCGACGACCATGGTCACGTCGAAGCCACCGGTCACCGCCGAGGCGATCTGCCGGTCGTTGGGGTTGCGCAGCCGGCGGACCATGACCCCGGCCCGGACCAGGGCGCCCTCGACCGCGCGCGGAAGGGCCCCGTCGCCGATTATCAGGACCGAACGCGGCGGCGTCTCCGGCGCCATCGCCCGGAGGTTAGCCGTAATCTGGCGCCATGACCCGGCAACCAGGCATCACGGCCCCGACCGGCCTGCCCGGAGCGATGCTGGCCCTGCTCGAGGCCGTCGCCGCCGGTCAGGTCGATCCGGCCGACGGGTTGGAGCGCCTCACCCGGCTCCCCTTCGACGACCTCGGCTTCGCCCGCGTCGACCTCCACCGCGAGCTCCGCCAGGGGGCGCCCGAGGCGGTCCTGGCCGAGGGGAAGCTCCCCGGCGAGGTCGAGGCCATCGTCCGATCGCTGCTGGACGGCGGCGCCGCCAGCGTGATGGTGACCCGCGCCGACGACGACGCCCGGGCCGCCGTCCTCCGGGCCGCCCCCGACGCCCGCCAGCACGTCCGGGCCCGCTGCGCCTGGGTCGCCCGGTCCCCGCCACCCGTCCGCGGTCGCGTGGCGATCGTCTCCGGCGGGACCTCCGACGCCCCGGCCGTCCACGAGGCCCGGATCCGGGCCGAGCTCCTCGGAACCGCCGTCGACGTCCACGAGGACGTCGGCGTCGCCGGCCTCCACCGCCTCGGCCCCGCCCTCGACGACCTCCGCCGGGCCGACTGCGTCGTCGTCGCCGCCGGCCAGGATGCCGCCCTCGTCTCCGTGGTCGGCGGCCTCGTCCCCGCCCCGGTCATCGGCCTGCCCACCAGCGTCGGCTACGGGGCGGCGTTCGGCGGGGTCAGCGCCCTCCTCTCGATGCTCACCTCCTGCGCCGCCGGAGTCGCCGTGGTCAACATCGACGACGGCTTCGGCGCCGGGACGATCGCCGCCCGGATCGCCCGCTCGGCCGGGGTCGGGGCCGGGGGCGGGGTCGGGGCCGGGGTCGGGGCCGGCGCCGGGGGCGGGGACCCGATCGGGGCCGGGGACCGGGCCGGCGCTGGTGGTCGGGACCAGGCCGGCGGCGCCGGCGGGGCCGGCGGCGAGCGATGACCCGCCTGGCCTACGTGGACGCGATCGGGGGGGTCGCCGGCGACATGCTTCTCGGCGCCCTGCTCGACGCCG
>JAXDHK010000227.1:0-3423 GCA_034664545.1 Solirubrobacteraceae bacterium | reverse complement strand
CGCCCGGGGCGCAGGCCGTTGCGGTCGAGCGTCGCCCCGATCACCCGCCCGTCGGTGAAGGCCACGGCGGCCGGACCGTCCCAGGGCTCCATGAAGCAGGAGTGGAAGGCGTAGAAGCCGACGAGCTCGGGCGGGAGGTCGTCGCGGTCGCGGTAGGCCTCGGGGATCATCATCATCGCCGCGTGGGGGAGCGTCCGTCCGGCGAGGGTGAGGAGCTCGAGGACGTTGTCGAAGGTCGCCGAGTCCGACCCGCCCGGGCGGACGAGGGGGATCACCTTCTGGAGGTCGTCGCCGAAGAGCTCCGAGGCGAGCGCCGACTCCCGGGCGCGCATCCAGTTGATGTTGCCCATCAGGGTGTTGATCTCCCCGTTGTGGGCGATCATCCGGTACGGGTGGGCGAGCTCCCAGCTCGGGAAGGTGTTGGTCGAGAACCGGGAGTGGACGAGGGCCATCGCGCTCTCGAACCGCTCGTCGACGATGTCCCGGTAGAAGTCGCAGACCTGGTGGCTGATCAGCATGCCCTTGTAGACGATCGTCCGGGACGAGCAGCTCACCAGATAGCACCGGGCTCCGGCGGCCAGCTCGGTGAGGCGGCGGATCACGTAGAGCTTGCGCTCGAAGGCGTCCTGGTCGGACTGCTCGGGGCCCTCGCCGGCGCCGATGAACAGCTGGCGGATCTCGGGGCGGCAGGCGTTGGCCGTGTCCCCGACGTGGTCGGGATCGACCGGGACCTCGCGCCAGCCGAGGACGTGCTGGCCCTCGGCCCGGACATTACCCTCGAGCATCTCGATGAGCTGGCCCCGATCCTCGGGGTCCCGGGGGAGGAAGCACATCGCCACGCCGTAGCGGCCCGGGTCGGGGAGCTCGAACTCGACGACCTCGCGGAAGAAGCGGTCGGGCATCTGGACGAGCATCCCGGCCCCGTCGCCGGTCTTCGGGTCGGCCCCGGCGGCCCCGCGGTGCTCGAGGTTGATCAGGGCGCGCATGCCCCGGCGGATGACCTCGTGCGTCGGCTGGTTGTCGAGGCGGGCGACCAGGGCGACGCCACAGGCATCGTGCTCGTAGCGGGGGTCGTACAGGCCGGCGGCCGGCTGCTCTGGAATGCTGGTCATGCGAGCTCCCGATGGGGCGGCGCGCCCGCGACCATGCGGGCACCGAGGCAGGGGGCCAAGCGTAGCAGCGGGAACGTCCCCCAAGGGGTCCGCTTTGCCGACCGGTCGGGGCGGTTTGCGGGGCCTGCCGCGAGCCTCAGCCGCGCTTGGCGGCCGGCTTGCGCCCGGCGGTGGCGGACGACTTTTTCTCCCCGCCGTTGCCTGAGGCCTTCCGGGACCGCTTGGGCCCGGCGCCGGTGCGCTTCTTGACCTCCTCGAGGCTGGCCTGGAGGGCGCTCATCAGGTCGGCGCCGTCGACCTTGTCCTCCTGGGCCTGGGGCTGGAGGACGATCTCCTCGCCGCTGGCCTTCCGGTCGATCAGGGCCAGGACCTGGTCGCGGTACTCGTCGCGGTACTTCTCGGGCTCGAACGACCCGCTGAGCGACTCGATCAGCTGCTTGGCGACGGCGAGCTCCCGGTCGCTGGTGGCCACCTCCCCGTCGAGCTCGGCGAACCGGTCGGGAGAGACGATCTCGTCGGCGAAGACCATCGTCTCGAGGGTCATCACCTCATCGGCGGCCCGGATCGCCACGAGATGCTCCTTGGCCCGGAGGACGAGCCGGCCGAGCGCGACCATCTCGGTCTCGCGCATCGCCGCGAGCAGCAGGCGGTAGGGCTTGATGCCGCGCTCGTCGGGGACCAGGTAGTAGGGGTGGTCGAAGAAGATCGGGTCGATCTCGGCGAGGGCGACGAAGTCCTCGATCTCGATCGTCCGGGCCCGCTTCGGGGCCAGGGAGGCGAGCTCCTCGGGCTCGATCACGACGTACCGGTCGGGAGCGATCTCGTAGCCCTTGACGATGTCGGAGTAGGCGACCTCCTCCCCGTCGGCCGGGCAGATCCGCTTCTGCTGGATCCGGACCCCGTCGGCCGCGTGGAGCTGGTGGAAGTGGACGCCCTTGGCCGAGACCGCGGCGTACAGCTTGACCGGCACGCTGACCAGCCCAAAGCTGATCGCCCCCGTCCAGATCGCGCGCGGCATGAGTCCAGTATTCCACGCTCCGTCCCGGGCTACTCCTCGTGCATGGCCCCTTGCTCGGAGAGGGTCATGTCCTCCCCCCACGAGCAGAGCCGCGCCCGGCCCGGGCAGGTGGCGCAGAGCCCGCGATGCGGCCGGGGGGAGACCGGGAATCGTCCGGCCACCAGGGGTGCGGCCGCGGCGTCGAGCTCGCGCTCGAGCTGGCCGGCGTCCCCGGCGGCGTAGCGCACGGAGACGACCTCCTCCGGCCGGCGCAGGAAGCAGTAGGCCACCTCGACGCTCGCCGCCCCGGTCCGCAGCCCGGCCAGACCGTAGATCCGCCGCTGGATCTCGTAGTCGCCGGCCACCCGCGCGGCGAGGTCGGTCTCCGGGCCGACCCGGTCGGTCTTGTAGTCGACGACGAGGATCCCCCCATCGGCCTCCCGGGCCAGGACGTCGATGTAGCCCCCGATCAGGAGGTCGCCGACGGGGATGGCGAAGCTCGCCTCCCGGGTGACGGCGGCGGCCGCGGCCAGCCGGGCGCAGAGCGGGCTGCGTCCGAACGCCCCGACCAGGCCGGCGATCGCCGCCGCCTCCCCCGGATCCGGCTCGTGGCCCCCGGCGGCGGCTCGCACCCCCGCCTCGTCCGGCGCCACCGGCCGGGCGAAGTCGAGGCGCTCGAGCAGGGCGTGGACGATTCGCCCCCGCGCGGCCCCGGCCGACCGCTCGGCCACCGGGTCCGGCACGGCGCTCCCCCCCGCCTCCGTCGCCCGGACCCGCTCGGGATCGAGGGCCGGGGGCGGCCCCACCTCGGGCAGGCCGACCACCCGCCGCAGGTAGTACCCGTAGCCGCAGCGGGCATGGTCGGCGAGCGAGCTGTAGCTGACCGCCTCCGGGGGCGGGGTCGACCAGGCCGGGGGATCCGTCCCGGGGACCGGAGCCGGCGGCTCGATTCGGGCCATCCGGCCGACCGGGGCCGGCGGCGCGAGCGGCGCCCAGCCACCCGGGCCGGGTCCGAAGAGGGAGATCTGCGCGGGCTCCGGGGTTGACGGACCCGAGACCTGCGCGGGCTCCGGGGCTGACAGACCCGCGACCTGCGCGGGCTTCGGGGTTGACGGACCCGAGACCTGCGCGGGCTCGGAGATCGCCGGGCCGTCGAGCGCGGCCGCCGCCGCCGCCTGCGCCCCAGCCGCCGCCAGCGCCGCCTCCGCCGCCAGCGCCGCCTCCGCCGCCAGCGCCGGCTCCGCCGCCAGCGCCGCCTCCGGCGCCGGCGCTGCCTCCGTCTCCGCGTCCGGCGCCGCCTCCGCCCCCGCCACC
>JAXDHK010000226.1:0-5429 GCA_034664545.1 Solirubrobacteraceae bacterium | reverse complement strand
GGCGCTCGGGCTGCTCGACGCGACCCAGGGCGACTACAACGAGCAGCAGGCGCTGCTCGACCTCTCCCAGGGGGCCCGGGTCTCGCGCGTCGCCTACCAGCCGCAGGCCGCCCCGCCGCTCCGCGTCACCCCCGACGGCCGGGTGCTCGGCTGGCCGGCCGTCCGGGCGCGGGCCGCCCGGGCCCGGGCCGAGATCCAGCCCGGCCTCCTGGCCGGCGCGATACCCGGAGGGGCCGCCTACGCGGGGGTCGGCGGGCGGGTGGCGCCGGAGGCCGTGGCGGCGGCCGACCCGGCCGGGCGGGTGGCGGCGGTCTCGCTCGGAGCGGCGCGTACCCTGGCCGTGCGCACGGGGCGCCTCCTGGCGCGGTTTCGGGCGGTCGTCGTCGTGGTGCCCGACG
The DNA here is from genome assembly GCA_034664545.1 of Solirubrobacteraceae bacterium. GTDB lineage: Bacteria > Actinomycetota > Thermoleophilia > Solirubrobacterales > Solirubrobacteraceae > Palsa-513. The sequence continues at coordinate 5,031 of JAXDHK010000226.1, read as the reverse complement.
CGCGCCGACTCGATGCCCTGCTCGCCCGCCGGTCACCGGGGGAGCTCGTGCTCGTGCTCGAGCGGCTGCCTCCGACGGCGCCGGCCGTGCAGCAACCGCCCAGGCTCCTGGCCATCGGGGCGAGCGGCCTGCCCGGCGGGGGGACGCTCGGCTCCCAGACGACCCGGCGGCCCGGGCTCGTCACCGACATCGACGTCGCGCCGACCGTGCTGCGGTGGATCGGCGCGAGGGTCCCGGGGGCGGTCCGCGGGCAGCCGCTGACGGCCGCAGGGCGGCGGGACCCCGCCGGGCTCGGGCGCTACCGGTCCCGGCTCGGGGTGATCGCCGGGCGGCGCTGGCCGACCGTCGGCGCCTTCTTCCTCGCGTGGCTGCTGCTGATCCTGGCGGGCGCGGCGTTCGGGACCGGCGGGGCCCGCCGGGCGCTTCGCCTCGGGGGGCTGGGGTCCCTCTGGACGCCGTGCACCGTGCTGGCCGCCGCCGCGCTCCGCCCGTCGCGGGCGGTCGAGGTCGCGGTCGTGGTCGGGGGCGCCCTGCTGCTCGCCGTGGCCACCGACCGGCTGGTCGACTGGCCGCACGGGCCGGCGGTGCCGGCCGCGGCGACGGTGCTGGTCTACGGGGTCGACCTCGCCCTCGGGTCCCCGCTGATCTCGGTGTCCCTGCTCGGCTCGAACCCGATCGCCGGGGGCCGCTTCTTCGGCGTGGGCAACGAGCTCGAGGCGGCGCTCCCGATCGTGCTGTTCGCCGGGCTCGCCGCCGGTCTGCCCCAGCGGGCGGCCCGGGCCCGGGACGCGACGATCTTCGCCGCGGCCGGCCTCTGCCTCACGGCGATCGCCGCCTCGGGCCGGCTCGGAGCCGACGTCGGTGCCGTGTTCACGATCGGCGGCGGCACGGCGGCGGGCACGCTGATGCTCCGGCCGCGTCCGAGTCGGCGGGCGGTGGCCGCGGCGTGCGCGGTGCCCTTCGTCGGCCTCGCCGTGCTCGCCGGGGTCGATCTCGCCACGGGCGCCGGGGGCCACTTCACCGGGACCGTGCTCCAGGCCGGCTCGGCCGGGGATGTGGCGGACACCTTCCGCCGCAAGCTCGAGGCGGCCTTCCGAGAGCTGCGCAAGGGGGTCATGCCGATCGACACCGCCGTCTGCCTGGTCGCCGGGGCCTACGCCATCCGCCGGCGGGATCGGGTGCTCGGACCGGTTGGAGATCGCCCGGCCTGGCGTGCCCTGCTGATCGGCGGCTTCGCCGCCGGGGTCGTCGGATCCCTGACCAACGACTCAGGGCCCGTGCTCCTGGTCGTCGCCTGCTTCGGCCTCGGCTGCGTGATCGCCTACGTCCACGGGGCGCCTCGAACCGGGCCGCCGCCCGCCGCGCGCGATCGGGCTTCTTACCCTGCTCTTCAGCGGACCTGAAAGCCTGACCGGGATCATCCGGGTATGGCCGAACGGTCTCAGATACTCGTCGTCGACGACGAGCCGGCGGTCAGGCAGGCCCTCGCCCGGGCGCTGTCGCTCGAGCGCTACGGGGTCGCCCTGGCCGCCGACGGGATCGAGGCGCTCGAGCGCCTCGCGGCCGAGCGCTTCGACGTCGTGGTCCTCGACGTATCGATGCCCTTGATCTCGGGGATCGAGGTCTGCCGCCGGCTGCGGGCGGCGGGCGATCGGACGCCGGTGCTGATGCTGACCGCCCGCGACGGGATCGACGATCGGGTGTCCGGTCTCGACGCCGGGGCCGACGACTACCTGGTCAAGCCCTTCGCCCTGCGCGAGCTGATGGCTCGGGTCCGCGCCCTCCTGCGCCGCCGGGGCGACGACGAGCCGGGGAGCGTCCTCGCCTTCGAAGACCTCTCGCTCGACCTCCTGGCCCACGAGGCCCGGCGCGGGGACATGCGCATCGAGCTGACCCGGACGGAGTTCTCCCTGCTCGAGGTGTTCCTCCGCCACCCCCGCCAGGTACTCACCCGGTCGGCGATCTTCGAGCACGTCTGGGGATACGACTTCGGGGCGGCGTCCAACACCCTCGGCGTCTACATCGGCTACCTGCGCCGGAAGACCGAGGAGGGCGGGGCGCCCCGCCTGCTCCACACGGTCCGGGGCGTCGGCTACGTCCTGCGCTCGTCGTGAGCTTCCGCCGGCGGATCACCCTCGCGGCGGCGACGGCGGTGGCCGTGGCGGTGGCGGTCGCGTCGCTGCTCACCTACGTCCTGGTGCGCAACCAGCTCCGCGGCGAGATCGACAGCTCGCTGCGCGCCCGGGCCGGGGCCTACGTCCACCGCGTCCAGCAGCGCGTCGGCGCTCCAGCGGCGGCCGCCGGTCCGAGCGGGGTGCCCGGCGGGCTCGGAGCGATCCTCGTGGGCCCCCAGTCCGCGGCGGACCGGGCGCTGGCGCTCCGGGCCCTGGGCGGCGGCCCGGGTCCGGGGGGGCCGGATGCCGTCGGGCCCGCGGCCGCCGGGACTCCGTCGCTTCGCTTCGGGATCCCCGTCCGCCCGGGCGAGGGGAGCGGCTTCGCGCAGCTGGTCGCAGGCTCGGGGGCGGCGGTCAAGCTCCCGTCGAGCCAGGTAGCCCTCCCGGTGTCGGCGACCACGCGCGCGCTCGCCCGGGCCGGCCACGGCCAGGCCCTGTCGGAGGCTCAGGTCGGCGGCCAGCACGTGCGCGTCCTGACCCTGGGCTTCGCCCCGGGGGTGGCCCTCGAGCTCGCCCGGCCGCTCGGCGAGGTCGACTCCGTGCTCTCCAAGGTCCGGCTCGTCCTGATCCTCATGACCGCGGGGGGGATCGCCCTCGCCGCCCTGCTCGGGCGCGCCGTGGCCGGGGCGGCCGTGGCGCCGGTCCGCCGGCTGACCAACGCCGCCGAGCATGTGGCGGCGACGCAGGACCTCGGCCGGCGCATCGACGGGGCGGGGCGCGACGAGCTCGGGCGGCTGGCGACGTCGTTCAACGGCATGCTCGACGCCCTCGACGGGACGATGCGGGCACTCGACGAGTCGGCGCGGGCCCAGCGCCAGCTCGTGGCCGACGCCTCGCACGAGCTGCGCACGCCGGTGACGAGCCTGCGCACCAACATCGAGATCCTCCAGCAGGCGGCCGACCTGCCCGAGGCCGACCGGACCCGCCTGATCGCCGACGTCGTCGAGCAGCTCGAGGAGCTGAGCGCCCTGGTCGGCGACCTGATCGAGCTCGCCCGCGACGAGGAGCGCCAGGAGGCGCCGGAGGAGATCCGCCTGGACACGCTCGTGGCCGAGGCCGTCGCCCGGGCCAAGCTCCACGCCCCGGACGCGCGCTTCGAGGTCTCACTCGAGGAGACGGTGGTCAGCGGGGTGCCGGCGCGCCTGGACCGGGCGATCAACAACGTGCTCGACAACGCGGTCAAGTTCGCCGGGACGGGCGAGCCGATCCAGGTCGGGCTGCGGGGCGGGGAGCTGACCGTCCGCGACCACGGCCCGGGCATCGATCCGGCCGATCTCCCGCACGTGTTCGACCGGTTCTACCGGGGGGCGAGCGCCCGGGCCCTCCCCGGAAGCGGGCTCGGCCTGGCCATCGTCCGCCAGGTGATCGACCTCCACCGGGGCGAGGTCGCGGTCGAGGCCGCGGCCGGCGGGGGGACGCTGGCCCGCCTGCGGCTGCCGACGCTGTAGGGGTCGTCGGCCACCTGGCCCGCGCGCGGCGGCCGAGGCTCCAGGGGTCGGGCACCCCGGTCGGCCCGCGGCCGCCGAGGCTGCGGGGCGGGCGGGCCGATCACGTACCGCCGCCCCCGCAGCCCCCGACCCGGACACAGGCGATCAGGCCGGCGGGCGTCTGGCTTCGGCCGACATGGATCCGCGGCAGGGTCAGCGGCGCCGCCGAGGACTCGGTGGTCCCGCCCATCGTCGTCACGGCCAGGACGAAGCCCGCCCGGCGCACCTCGGCGACCACGGCCGGGCTGAACGCCCCGTAGGGATAGGCGAAGAAGTAGACGAAGTGCCCGAGCACCCGCTGGAGGTCGCGCCTCGAGCCCACGACCTGGTCGCGAACCTCGGCGGCCGGAACGGCGTTCAGCGGGACGTGGGTCCGGGTGTGGGCGCCGAGGTCCATCCCGGCCTGGTCGAGCCGCCGGACCTCGGTCTCGTTGAGGAAGCCCTGCTCGTGGTAGCGCCCGGTGATGACGTAGAAGGTCGCCACCATGTGGTGGCGCTCGAGCACGGGGAGGATCGTCCGGACGTCGTCGACGTAGCCGTCGTCGACGGTGATCATCACGGGCTTGGCCGGGAGCCGGGCTCCGTCGAAGAGGGCGTGGAAGAGCTCGACCTGGCTGATCGTGTGGTAGCCACCCCGGGCCAGGGCGGCCATCTCGGCGGCGAAGACACCCGGCTCGACCGTCTCGTCGGGGATCGACTTCGTGTACTCGGTCTGGTAGTCGTGGACCCGGTGGTAGGTGAGGATCGGGACGCGGACGCTCCTCGCCGGGGAGGACGCCGGGAGGACGAGGCGCGCGACCTGTCGCGGTCCACCGGCGGCCGAGGCGACGCCTCCCGACGAGCCGGCGAGCTTCTTGGCCGTGCTCGTCGTCGTCCGGCCGGTCTGAGCCGAGCCGGCCGAGGAGCCGCAGCCGGCGATCAGGATCGCCGCGACGACCCCGAGCAGGCGAGGCGTCAAGGTCGAGTCCCGGGCGGCTCGGGCGGCGACTCGGACGAGCCCCCGGGCGCCGCCGGCGGAGCGGCGGGCGGAACGTCGGGCCCCTCGGCGTCGTCCGCGTCCCCGTCCGCCCCGTTCTCGGCTTCGTCGTCCTCGTGCTCGTCGCCGTCCTCGTCGTCCTCGTCCTCGTCCTCGTCCTCGTCCTCGTCGTCCTCGTCGTACCGGTCTCCGACCGCCCCATCGTCGTCGGTGCGCCCGCGCCGAGCCCGCGCGAAACCGGCTCCGGCGGCGACGAGCAGGACCAGGGCCAGGGGGGCGCCGAAGGTCAGGACCGGCGAGGTGCCGCCGCCGCCACCGCCGCTCGCGGACCCGACCACGGGGAGCACGATCGGGTGGCCGGCGTGGGCGGCCAGGGCCCCGATGGCCGGGAGCG
>JAXDHK010000225.1:0-8260 GCA_034664545.1 Solirubrobacteraceae bacterium | reverse complement strand
GATGATCGACGTCGACCTCCACATGCACACCGACCACTCGCCCGACTGCGCCACCCCGGTCGAGGTGCTCCTGGCCACGGCCATCGAGCAGGGCCTCGGGGCGATCGCCATCACCGACCACAACGAGGTCTCCGGGGCCCTGGAGGCCGCCGCCCAGGCCGACGGGATCAAGGTGATCGTCGCCGAGGAGGTCAAGACGGCGACCCAGGGGGAGGTGATCGGCCTCTTCCTCGAGCGGAAGATCCCCCGGGGGCTGAGCCTGGCCGAGACGGTCGCCGAGATCAAGGCCCAGGGCGGGCTCGTCTACGTCCCCCACCCGTTCGACCGGATGCACTCGGTCCCCGACTACGAGCACCTCCTGACCATCCTCGACGACGTCGACGCCATCGAGGTGTTCAATCCAAGGGTGGCGATCGGTTCGTTCAACGAGGAGGCCGCCCGGTTCGCGGCCAAGTACCGGATCATCGCCGGGGCCGGATCGGACTCGCACGTCGCCGCCGGCCTCGGGTCGGTCCGGATCCGGATGCGGGACTTCGACGGCCCGGAGGAGTTCCTCGAGTCCCTCCGGGACGCCGACATCGTCACCAAGCCGACCAGCCTCCTCTACGTCCAGGCCCTCAAGTTCCTCGAGACCAAGGCCACCCCGCCCGGGGCCCGCCGGGCCCGGAGGGAGCGCCGGGTCCGCCGGGCCATGCGCAAGTCCTGATGCACGGCCAAGGACAAGCCGAACCCCGGTCAAAAGAGTTTCGTCGAATGCCGGCGACCGACGACGAGATCCGCGAGAAGTATCTCGAGCGCGCGATCCGAGAGCTCAACACGCTAAGCCGGGAGATCGAGGCCTGCCAGGGGTGCCCCCGGGGCCAGCTGACCCCGGTCCTCGGGTCGGGCCACCCCCAGGCCGACATCTTCATGCTCAAGTACGCCCCGACCCCGGCCGAGATCGACGAGGGCGTCGCCTTCTACGGCCGGTCGGGCAACGCCCTGATGAAGTCGCTCCGCCGCCTCCAGATCGACCCGCTCGCCGTCTACGGGACCCTCGCCGTCAAGTGCCCGGTCCCCGACACCGCCCTCGCCGACCCGGTCTGCCTGGCCCGGGTCCTCGACGAGCTGGCCATCGTCGCCCCGAAGATGGTCGTCGTCATGGGCGAGGAGGCGCTCGACCTGCTCAACGACCTCGAGGTCCCCCTCGCCCGGCCGCTCGACCCCGACCCCGGGGAGGTCCAGGAGCTGACCCCGTCGATGGTCGGCCTCTACGTCCCGAACATCGACGCCGCCCTCGACGACGAGCGGTCCAAGCGCGCCTTCTGGGGCGCCTTCCGGGTCCTCGGCCGGTGGTACGCCGAGCTCCCCCCCTACTGATGGCCGAGCCGACCTCACTCGACGCGATCGCCGACTCCCTCGGGGCGGCCGAGGTCCCGGTCGGGATGATGAGCTCCCCCGACGGGGCGATGACCCTCCTGCTCACGGCCGTCGAGGACTGCCCGGCGATCGTCGAGCGGCTCGGCGAGGAGGCCGGGGCCGAGCTTCTCCGCGACCACCACGTGATCGTCCGGGGCGTGGTCGAGGCCCGGGACGGCCAGGTCGTCAAGGTCGAGCGCGACGCCGTGATGGCCAGCTTCGCCAGCGCCCACGCCGCCCTCCGGTCGGCGATCGACCTCCAGCGGACCTTCGCCGACCTCGAGGTCGAGCCGGTCGGCCGGCTCCGCCTCCGGGCCGGGCTCCACTCGGGCTTCGTCATCTCGAGCGGCCAGGACGTCTTCGGGCGCAACGTCGTGATCGCCGCCCGGATCGCCGACCAGGCCGCCGGCGGGGAGATCCTCGTGTCGGCCGCGGTCAGGGAGTACACCCAGACCGACCCGACCTACCGCTTTGCCGCCCGGGGGGCCGCCCACTTCCGGGGGGTCCACGGGGAGCACGAGATGTACGCGGTCGACTGGGCCGACCCCCCGGCCGGCTGAACCGCCGTCGGCATCCGGGAGCCCGCGCCCCCTACCGCGCGCCCATCGAGCCCACCGGGTTGCCTTGGGAGCCCTCCCGGTCGGCCCGGGTCGGGCGCCTCCACGTCGGGGAGCGGACTCGGCCGGGTTTCCCGGCCGCGGGAGCCGGGCACCCCGTGCCCGTGCTCCTCGTCCTCATACCCGTCGCCTGGCGGCTGCTCTGCCTCCTGGCCGTCGGCCTCTGTTCCGCGGCCAAGCAGGGCGATCAGGCGGGCGAGCCGCCCCTCGCCGCGCCCCTCCCCGGGGTCCTCCGACCGCCGATCCGCTCCCGCGGCGACGGCCGAGCCTGCCGGCGACCCGCCGCCCCCGCCTGACCCCCCGCCGAACCCGGCCAAGGCCCGGGGGATGGGGGGACGCGCCGTAGGCTTCCCGGTGCGCACGCTGATTCTCGACCCCGTGCCGGCCGAGCTCCGGGACCTGCTCGATCGTCGTCGACGCTCCGGCGCCGACCGTCACGACGAGGTGTGGCAGGGTGTTCGCCACATCGTCCCGGCCCCCGGGGCCGCCCACTCGCTGATCGCTCAACAGCTCGCGATCCTGCTCGACCTCGGTCGCCAGGAACTCGCCGACCGAATCGACTGGCCCCCCGCCGACTGATGGCAAGAGGATCGGCGGAGCCCGAACCGGGCCGTGACCGCCCGGACGCGCCAGCGGCCGCCGCGGACGCGGGGCCGGTTCGGGCGCAGCCGCGCTAGTCGAGCCCGGCCGCCGCCTTCGCCAGCCGGGCGAACTCGCCGGCGGTCTGGGGGCGCTCCTCGGGCTCCTTCTGCATGGCCTGGACGATCACGGCCCCGAGCGCCTTCGGGAGGTCGTGCTTCTCGCTCGGGTCGGGCGGGTCGTCCTGGAGGTGGGCCCAGAGGACGCGCATCCCCTGGCGGTCGGCGAAGGGCGGGCTCCCGGTGAGGCACTCGGTCATCACGCAGGCGAGGGCGTAGACGTCGGCCGAGCCGGCGACCTCCTCGCCCCGGATCTGCTCGGGGGCCATGTAGTCGAGCGACCCGAGGGCCTGGCCCGGACGGGTGAGGACGCTCCCCTGGCTGTCCTTGGCCAGGCCGAAGTCGGTGATGTAGGCGGTGTCGTGCTCGTCGAGGAGGACGTTCCCCGGCTTGACGTCCCGGTGGACGAGGCCGGCGGAGCAGAGCGCGTCGAGCCCGGCCGCCGTCTCGGCGCAGATCCGCAGGGCGGTCGGGACGTCGAGCGGGCCGCGTTCGAGACGGTCGGCAAGCGACCCGCTCCCGACGAAGCGCTGGGTCAGGTAGGGGATCCCGTCGTGCTCGCCGGTGTCGAGGACGGGCACGACGTGGGGGTGGGTCACCTGGGTGGCGATCCGGGCCTCACGCTCGAAGCGCTTGCGGAACACCGTGTCCATGGCCAGGTCGCCCTTGACCATCTTCAGGGCCACGACCTGTCCGTCGGGCCCGTGGGCCTTGTACACGCGCCCCATTCCGCCGACCCCGAGCTCCGACTCGATCCGGTACGGGCCGACGTAGTCGCCCGGCCCAAGCTCCTCCGGCCGGTCAGTCATGGGCGGGGGTCGCTGGAATGGGTTGCACGGCCAAGGAATTGTGGGAGAGTGTTCGACGTTCGCCCCACCGCAACGAGGATAGGTGATCTGATGCGGGAAAGAAGCCGCCGCCGCCCGACCATGCGGTGGACCCTCGCGCTCATCGGGGCTCTCGCCGGCCTCGGGCTGGCCGGACCGGCCGTGGCCGCGCCGGTCTACGACAACTACCTGAGCTCGCTCCGGCTCAACGACCCGGGCAAGCCGCTCGAGCCCGCGCTCACCCTCGTCGACCACCCGAACACGACCGGGACGTCGGTCCAGAGCGACATCTTCAACCCGCCGATGTCCGGCGGCCCGGCCGAGCCCACGGTCTGCCAGGGCGCGAGCTACGGCTCGACCATCTGGTACGACTTCCACCCCGACCGCAACGGGGCGGTCCGGATCCGGGCCCCGGGCTACGACGACGTCATCTCGCTGATGGAGTTCAGCCAGACGACGCTCCTCCCGGACCTCGCCCACCGCCTCTGCGTGGTCAACCTGACCACGATGATCCACGAGCTCGACGCCCCGGTGCTGGCCAAGCACCACTACACGATCCAGATCGGCGGGGTCAACGGGGCGGCCGGCGCGCTCGAGTTCCTCTTCGACTTCTTCCCCCAGATCACCCGGATCACGGCCGACGCCCAGCTCAAGGCCGTGGCGCTCTCGACCGGCATCCGGATCAGGAGCCTCAGCGTCAGCGCCCCCCGAGGGGTCAGGGTCGAGGTCCGGTGCACCCGGGGCTGTGCCCCCCAGGTCAAGACGGCGCCGCCCTTCGCCTTCCCCCGGCTCGGGGGCGTCCGGCTGTCGGCGGGGGCCCGGCTCCAGATCTTCGCGACCGCCCCCGGGGCGGTCGGCGCCTACATCGAGTACCGGATCCGTCGGGGCGACTTCTCGAAGGTCACGCGCTGCCTGGCTCCGGGATCCCGGGTCCCCCGGGTGAGTTGCACATGAGCCTGCGCGGCCCGGCCGGGATCGCCGTGGTCGTGCTGGTGGCCGCCGTCGCCTTCGCCGCCGCCTACGCCCTCGGTGGCTCGGGCGGGGCCAAGGCCGCCTCGAGCGCCCCGGCGATCGTTCCCATCTCGGTCGGCGCCGGGCCCGTCAGCGTCCAGGGACCGGGGCCCCCGGCGGCGCTCCCGGCGCTCCGGCTCCCGCCCCCGGTCGTGCGAGCCCCGGTGGCCCCACGGCCACCGAGCCGGTCGGCTCCGGCTCCCGCGCCGACTCCGACCCCGTCGCCCGCACCGAGCGGTGGCGGCGGTGGCGGCGGCGGAGGCGGCGGAGGCGGCGGCGGGGTCACGCTGGTCGGCTGAGCCCGACCCGCCCGGCGGATCTCGGGCGCTGCCGCGGCCGAGGCGTAGAATCGGCGGACATTGCTCGAGACCGGCACGATGGTCGGGGGGTACCGGGTCGACGGCCTCTTGGGTGAGGGAGGCATGGGCGCGGTCTACCGCGCGACCCAGCTCTCGCTGGATCGGGTCGTCGCGCTCAAGGTCCTGACCGGCGAGCTCAGCGACGATCCCGGATTCCGCGAGCGCTTCCGCCGGGAGGGACAGCGCCAGGCGGCGATCGACCACCCGCACATCGTCTCGGTCTACGAGGCCGGAGAGACCGACGAGGGGCTCTTCCTGGCCATGCGGCTGATCGAGGGGCCGACGCTCAAGGCGCTCCTCCTCGCCGGGGAGATCGACCACCAGCGGTGCCTGAAGGTCCTCACCCAGGTGGCCGACGCCCTCGACGCCGCCCACGCCGTCGGCCTGATCCACCGCGACGTCAAGCCCCAGAACATCCTCATCGGGGCCCGCGACCACGCCTACCTCGCCGACTTCGGCCTGACCAAGGGCTCCGACGACGACGCCCTGCTGACCGAGCCGGGCCACTTCGTCGGGACGATCGACTACATCTCGCCCGAGCAGGCCCGGGGGGAGGCGGCGAGCGCTCGGAGCGACGTCTACTCGCTGACCTGCGTCCTCCACGAGTGCCTGACCGGGGAGGTCCCGTTTCCCCGGCCGTCGGAGCCGAGCGTCCTCTTCGCCCACCTGACCGTCGCCCCCCCGAGCGTCAGCCACCGCCACCCGGATCTGCCCGACGCGGTCGACGGCGTGATCGCCAAGGGCATGGCCAAGGACCCCGACGAGCGCTACGCCTCGGCCGGGGAGCTGATCCTCGAAGCCCGGCGGGCGTTCGCCGCGTTCGCCCCGGACGGGTCGACCGACCGGACGCGGATGCACCGGATCGACCCGTCGGCCCTCGCCGCCGCGGCGGCGGCGGCCGCCCCGGTCGCGGCCCCACCGGACGCCGACCGCGTCGGCGCGTCGCCCGGGGCCGGGGGGGAGGCGGCCGCGGCGGTCCCGCCGGCCGGCCTCGACGGACCCGAGGGGGGCGGGGGGGCCGCCGCCGCCACGATCGACGCCCCGGGCGCCGGCGACCGGGCACCGACCCGGACGATCGCCACCCCCGGGGCCGAGACCCGCGACCAACCGAGACGCCCCGGCCGACCCGCGGGCCGGCCGACCCCGGCCGAGGCGCCCGAACCCGCCCGCCGGCGGGGGGTCGGGGGGCTCGTGGCGGCCGGTCTGCTCGTGGCCCTCGCCGCCGCCGCCGCCGGGCTCCTGCTCGGCGGCTCCGGGTCGAGCGGGGGCGGGAAGGCGTCGTTCACCAACTCGGCCTCGGTCGGACCGCTCGAGCTCGGGTTTCCGGCCGCCTGGCAGCGGACCCAGGAGGCGCCGCAGGTCCCGGGCCTGGGGTTGCGGAACCCCCTCGTCCTGGCCTCGCCCCAACCGGGAACCGGCCGGCTCGAGGCGGGCACGGTGGCCGCCACCGGACCGACCCTCCTCCCCCCCGCCCTCCTCGCCCTCCTGGCGGCCCGGCCGGCCGGCGAGCCGGTGCGGATCGGCGCCCTCCAGGCGCTCCGCTACGCCGGCCTCTCACCCCGGGGGCTCCCGGGCGGGGTCACGCTCTACGTGTCCCCGACCAGCCAGGGCGTCCTGACCCTGGCCTGCCGGCCGGGGAGCGCCCCGGGGGCCACGTTCGGGGCGGACTGCGCCCGCGTGGCGGCCACGGCCAGGCTCGTCGGGGCCCGGCCCTACCCGCTGGGCGCGAGCCCGGTCTTCGCCCGCCAGTTGGAGGCCGCCTTCACCCGCCTGTCCGGTGCCCGGCGGACGGGCCAGGCCCACCTGCGCGCCGCCGCGTCCGCCGCCGCCCAGGCGGCCGCCGACCGTGAGCTGGCCGACGCCTACGTCCGGGCCGGGCGCGAGGTTGCCGCCGCCTCGGGGAACCCGCTGGTCGCCGGGGCCGGCGGCCAGATCGCGTCCGCGCTCGCCGCCGTGGCCCAGGCCTACCGGGGCGCGGCGAGCGCCGCCGCCGCTCGGAGCACCGCCGGGTACGCCGCCGCCGGCCGTGCGCTCGGCGCCGCCGGGGCCGTGCTCGGGCGGGCGACGGCCGGCCTGGCCGTCCTCGGCTACCGGGTCTCCCCCGGAGCGTGATCCGCCCGGCTCCACCTTCGCCCTCCAGGGCAGTCCCGTACCGGGCTTTCCCGTCCCGGGCAATCCGATCCAGGGCGGGGCCGTCGACCGTGCCGCCCTCCCGTACTCGATCGGCCTGTGGGGCGACCTCCCCTACAACGACGTCCAGAAGACGACCGGCGTGCCGAATCTGATCGCCGACATGAACACCCAGCGGCTGGCCTTCACCGCCCACGACGGCGACCTCAAGGCCGGAAGCGGACCCTGCCCGGACAGCCTCTACACCGACGCCAAGGCCCGGTTCAACTCGCTGATCGCGCCGGCCGTGTTCACCCCCGGCGACAACGACTGGACCGACTGCGACCGCAACCCCGGGGTCAGCTCACTCGAGCGGCTGAACTTCGAGCGGTCCGTCCTGTTCAGCACGCCCTTCTCACTCGGCCAGCGGCCGATGCGCCAGGAGGTCCAGAGCCCGCCCTACGTGGAGAACCGGCTCTGGACGATTGGCCGGGTGACCTACGCGACGCTGAACGTCCAGGGCTCGCGCAACAACCTCCGCGACGTCAACCCCCGATCCGGCTGAGTGGGCCGCCCGGAACGCGGCCGACGTCACCTGGCTGCGGGGGACGTTCGACGAGGCCAAGGCCCTGGGCTCGGCGGCGGTCATGGTGATCTTCCAGGCCGACCCCGGGTGGGACAACACCGACGCGACCCGGGCGCCGACCCGGGACCCGAAGACCCTGGTCGAGAACGACGTCGATTCGAAGACCCACCTCCCGGTTCCCGACGGGTTCAAGGACTTCCTGACCGAGCTGCGCAACCAGACCATCGCCTTCGGACGGCCGGTCGTCGCCGTCCAAAGCGACTCCCACTACTTCCGGATCGACAAGCCCCTGCTCGACGCGAGCGGCCGGCGTCTGGAGAACTTCACCCGCCTCGAGACGTTCGGCGACCACCAGGAGAACGACAACAACGACGTCCAGTGGGTGCGCGTCGACGTCAACCCGCGCACGCGCGAGGTCTTCTCCTTCCAGCCCCAGATCGTCCCGGCCAACCGGACAGCCGTCCCCGCGCCGCCGCCGCTCCGGGACCTCCCGCCCCCGCTGCTCCCGGGCCTCGGGTAAGGAACCCCGCCGATCCGCCGCTCCTACGCGGAGGCGGCGGGCGGCTCGGCGGTCCCCGGGGCCGCCGACACGGCGGCTGCGGGGGCGGGCATCCCGTCGTGGGCGAGCGTGTAGAGCTTGACCTGCGCCTGGCGG
>JAXDHK010000224.1:0-8919 GCA_034664545.1 Solirubrobacteraceae bacterium | reverse complement strand
CGGAGCGGGCGCCTGAGAGGCAAGTTGCGCGCGCCCGCCGGTGGCCGAGCTATGGTCGTCGGGCTTCCACCGCGACGCCGGCCCGGCTCGCGTGTTCCTAGATGCCGAGCCCGTCCGCCACGGTCGCGGGTCAGACCGATGACAGAGTCCATGCATCCGCAACGCCTCCCGGTCGCCGTCCGCGCGGGGCTCGCCCTCGCCCTCTGCGCCCTCGGGGTCGCCGGGCCCGCCCCGGCCCGGGCGGCCGACACCGGGGGCCTGGCCGCCCCGAGCGGCGGCGGAGCCCTCCCGACCCAGCCCGTCGCCGCGCACCCGCCGGCGGCCCCCACCGCCAAGAAGGTCAAGCCCCCGGCTCCCCGTCGGACGGCCCGGCGATCGACTGTTACTCCGGTGGTCACCGAGGCGCTCTGCCTCGGGGCCTGCACGGCCGGGAAGCACGCGGTCCCGCTCGGGGGGATCCTCGTCCTCCACGGCCACCACATCGCCAAGGGAATGGTCGTCCTCTTCCCGAGCAAGGCCGTGGCCGCCTCGGTCCACCCGACGACCGGCGCCGCGATCCGGCTGTCCCGGAAGGGCTTCATCGTCACCGTCCCGGCCAACGCCCGGACCGGGCGCATCGTCGTCCAGTCGACGGCCGGAGCCCGGTCGCGGCCGTTTGGCCCGATCCGCGTGTTCGGCTCGCCCCCGGCCGTCCGCCCGCCCGTCCCGGCCAGCCCGGCCCCGCCGGGGAGCCCGTTCGAGGGGCTCGGACAGTGGATCTGGTACGTCGCCAAGAGCGACGGCGGCAACCTCGACGCCATCGCCACCCGGGCCCAGACGGCCGGGGTCAGGACGGTGTTCGTCAAGAGCTCCGACGGGTCGACCAACTTCTGGGCCCAGTTCACCCCGGACCTCGTCGCCGCCCTCCACCAGCGGGGCCTCCGGGTCTGCGCCTGGCAGTACGTGTACGGAACCCACCCGGCCGAGGAGGCCCAGCTCGGGGCCCGGGCCGCCGCCATGGCCGACTGCCTGGTGATCGACGCCGAGGCCGAGTACGAGGGGAGGTACGCCTCGGCCCAGACCTACATCCAGACGCTCCGGACGGCCATCGGCCCGAACTACCCGGTCGGCCTGGCCTCGTTCCCCTACGTCGACCGCCACAAGTCGCTGCCCTACTCGGTCTTCCTCGGTCCCGCCGGCGCCCAGTTCAACCTCCCCCAGGTCTACTGGCACGAGATCGGGGTCGCCGTCGACGTGGCGATGGCCCACACCTACCATGAGAATCGGATCTACGCCCGGCCGATCATGCCGCTCGGGCAGACCTACGGCGGGACGCCCCCGGCCGACATCTTCCGCTTCCGCCAGCTCGCCGGCGCCTACGGGGCGAGCGGCGTCTCGTTCTGGGATTGGCAGGAGACCACGGCGAACGGGTGGGCGGCGCTCGGGCAGCCGCTGAGCCCTCCGGCCGGGGCGGTCGTCGACGCCACCGTCCCGCTGTTCTCCGCGGGGGCCCGCGGCGATCAGGTGGTCTGGATGCAGGAGCATCTGGCCGCCGCCGAGCCCCAGACCCCGACCACGGGGATCTTCGACGCCGCCACGGCGGCCGCGCTCGCCGCCTTCCAGGCCTCCCGGGGTCTCCCGCAGACCGCCACGACCGACCCGGCGACTTGGGTCGCCCTGCTCGCCCTGGCCCCGGTCGCCGTCGACTGGACGGCCAACGCCAACCCCGGCTGACCGGGCCAGGTCACCTCGGAGGGATCCTCCCGGGCCGGCCGGGGGGTTCGGTCAGCGGCGGGCGGCGAGGCTCGGGATCGGGTCGACGGCCACCAACCGGCCGCTGTCGAGCGCGAAGCGCACCGTCCGGGGGGCCCCGGACGGGCAGCAGTCGGCGTCCCCGGGCCGGTAGATACCGTAGCGGAGGGTGACGTCGGTGTCGCCGTGGCCGATCACCCCGATCTGGCCGCTCGTGGCCGCCGCGTCGGTCCCGAGGTACCGGGGGCCGTCGAAGAAGAACGCCTGCTGGGTGTGGGCGTCGGCCGAGCCCGTCCGGGCCCCGACGAGGACCCGGAGGGTCTGGCCCGAGTCGTAGGCCCGGGTCGAGAGGGGGGCGAAGCCGAGGGCCCGAAGCTTGCCGACCGCCGCGTCGAGGTCGCTGGCCGCCGGGGTCCCGCCCGTGGTCCGGGTGAACGCCGGGCCGGGGGCGGTCCGGGTCTGGGCCGGGGCGGTCGTCGTCGTCGGCGCGGTCACCGTCGGCGAGGGCGCCGGGGAAGTCGTCTGCGGGCTCGTCGTGGTCGGCTCCGACGGGGCGGTCACGGTCACCGTGACCGGGGCCGGGCTCGAGCTGTCGCTCGATCCCCCGCAGGCGGCGAGGGCGAGGGCGGGGACGAGGGCGACGAGCGCCCACCTGGTCGGTCCGAACGTCATCACGAGAGCCTATTCGTCACCCGTCCGGCCATCGCCTGCGCAAGAATCGCCCGATGCGGCGCGGATGGAGACTGGGCGGGATCGTCCTGGTCGCGCTCGGCGTCCTCGCCGGAGCCCTGGTCCACGCCCCGGCCACGGCCGACCTCCACTTCGGCGGGCCGGTTCCCGCCGGGTTCGCCGGGCCGACGCTCACCGTCCGCCAGGCGCGGCTCCGGGCTCGGGTGGACGTCGCGATCGACCGGGTCCTCGGCTACACCTCGACCCTCCGGGCCGGGGGATCCCGCCGGCGGGAGGTCGCGCTGACCTTCGACGACGGCCCGAGCCCCTACACCCCGGCAGTCATCGCCGTGCTCCAGCGCCTCCACGTCCCGGCCACCTTCTTCCCAACCGCCCAGATGGTCGCCGCCTACCCGGCGATCGCCCGCCAGGAGCTCGAGGTCGGGGTCGGGATCGGCGACCACACGGTGACCCACCCGTTCCTCGCCGCCCTCTCGACCCAGGCCCAGCGGGCCGAGATCCTCGGGGCGGCCGACCGGCTCCGGGCCGCCGGGGCGCCGTTCCCGCGCTTCTTCCGCCCGCCCTACGAGTCCTTCGACCAGTCGACGCTCGACGTGGCCCGGGCCGCCCGGATGCTGATGGTGCTCTGGAGCGTCGACACCCGGGACTTCAGCCGTCCCGGGGCCCGGCGCATCCTCGCCACGGCGGTCGCCGGAGCCCGGCCGGGGGCGATCATCCTCATGCACGACGGCGGGGGCCCCCGCGAGCAGACCGTGGCCGCGCTCCCGGGCCTCGTCCGCGATCTCCGGGCCCGCCGGTTCCGCCTGGTCACGGTCGGGCGGATGCTCCTCGAGGACCCTCCGCCCCGGCCGCGTCCGGCGGGCGGACGCAGGCGCGTCCGGGCGGGCGGGTCGCCCCGGGCCGCCGCCGGTCGGGCCCGGCCGCGGGGCTCGGGCCCGGCGGCTCGAGGCGGGCGGGCGGCTGGATGAAAAAGTGCGCCTCCGGCCGGCGAATCCGCTACATTGCCCCCACGCCGAATCCGGGGCTGTGCCCAGGAGCGGGGGATCCGAGTAGTTGGGGCGAATCGGGCGTACGTGCGCCCGAAGCGACGTGTCGCTAGCCCGTCAGCTAACCCCGTAGGCCGACGAAAGGGATCCGTGGGTTCGCGGCCGATCGCCAAGGCGACGATCAGCATCTGCATGCTCGTGCTCGCCTGGCTCGTGTCGGCCGCGGCGCCGAGCGCGGCCATGGCCAGCGGCACCGGGTCCCCGACCGGCGGCGCGACCTACGCCCCGGTCGTCGCCCTCCCGGTCCCGACGCTCGCTCCGGCGACGCCCTCCGCCCGCCCCCTCGAGGACGGGACCCAGTCCCAGGCGATCGTCGCCCAGGCGGCCTCGGCGCTCGGCACCCACAGCGTCCGACCCGGAAGCCGGGGCAAGCTCGTCCTCGCGCTCCAGAGCCTCCTCCAGAAGGCCGGGTCCAGCGTGATCGTCACCGGGCGCTACGACGACACGACGGTCCGAGAGGTCCGCCGGTTCCAGAAGACCCACAAGATGAAGGTGACCGGGATCGTCGATCCTCCGACGACCACCGCCCTGGCCACCGCCGCCATCGCGGCCGCCGCCTCGGCGGCGCCCGACGCCGGCTGGATCTTCCCGCTCACCCCGGTCGGCCAGGTGGCCCCGATCGGCGCCTGGTCGCTCGATCAGGGCGTAGACCTCGGAGGCGCCCACAACGAGTGCGGCCCGAAGCTGCTCGAGCTGGCCGTCGCCAGCGGCACGATCGTCAAGCTCGGGATCAGCGGCTTCGGCCCGGGGGCGCCGGTCCTGCTCGTGACCAGCGGTCCCGACTCCGGGCGCTACGTCTACTACGGGCACGCCGCCCCGGTGCTCGTCAAGGTCGGCCAGCAGGTCGTCGCCGGCCAGCCGCTGGCCGAGGTCGGGTGCGGGAGCGTCGGGATCTCGAGCTCGCCGCACCTCGAGCTCGGTATCAGCGCTCCCGGAGGCGGACCGTGCTGTCCGTCATACGGTCAGACCTCACACGAGACGATGACTCAGCTCACCTACGCCTACGACTACGCCAGGGCACACCCGAGTCCGCAGCCGCCGATCCCGACCCTCGGGTCCGCGACCCTTCCCGTCAAGGCCCCGGCCCCGCCGGCCACGCCGGCGTTGGCCGCGTCCGCCGGCGGCGGCCTGTCCGCGCCCTGACCCGTACCCCCGCCGGAGCCGCGGCGACCATTGGGTCTAGCAATCTTTGTCACATGAGGGTAGAGTCCCGGCCCGTCGGGGAGCGAGGGTGATGGGTCGGTAAGCAGCGTCGCCGTCCGTGTGAGGGCTCGGCGGCGACGTTGCTTGACTTTCCGCGCGCGGCGGGCGGCGCTATCTTCGCCGGCGTGGCCCCTCGGAGCGCCGGCATCCTCATGTATCGCCAGTCCTCCCAGGCCGGGATCGAGGTGCTGCTCGTCCATCCCGGGGGACCGTTCTTCGCCCGGAGGGACGCCGGGGTCTGGAGCATCCCGAAGGGGGAGTACGCGGGCCCGGAGGAGCCGCTCGACTGCGCCCGGCGGGAGTTCGCCGAGGAGACCGGCCACGAGCTCGGACCGGGGCCGACGATCGCCCTGGGTGAGATCCGCCAGCGGGGCGGGAAGGTGGTGACGGCCTGGGCGCTCGAAGGCGATCTCGACGCCGACCGGATCTCGAGCAACGCGTTCTCGATGGAGTGGCCGCCCCGGAGCGGGCGCCAGGAGGAGTTCCCCGAGGTCGACCGGGCCGGGTGGTTCGGCCTCGTCCAGGCCGGCGAGAAGATCCTCCCCGCCCAGCGGCCCCTCCTCGCCCGACTCGCCGAGGCCCTCGCCGGGGACTCCCCGCCCTCGGGTGGCGATCCCCGGGCCGGGGGTCGGTCCGCCCGCGGGTAGCGATGCCGCCGCCGGGGTAGCTCGACCCCCGATGCGTGCCCAGGCCGGCGCGCGGTCCAGCGAACGAGGAGGACACGATGGCTGACGAGGACGAGCAGCACGGAGACGCCGTCGGGGACACGCAGGAGGTCCACGACACGATCCACCCGCGCGACCTTCCGCCCGGTCACCCGGGCCGGGAGGCGGCCGAGGAGGCCGTGGCCGAGGCGCAGGCCCGGGAGGGCGGGACCGACGAGTAGGTCCGAGCCCGGCCGTTAACAGCGAAGAACCCGGATGAACCGGGTTCTTCGCCGTGACGACCGCTTGGAGAGAGGGCTCTTGCTGCCCGCTGCAAGTGAACAACACCCGGAGCGGCGGATGTTTGGACCGGTGTCCGAAATCGTTCGACCGACGGGCCGGCCGCCCGAGTGGATCGCCCGCCGAGGAGGAGCTCCCGATGGTCCAACGCGGCGATGGCGTCACCCTGGGAGGCTTCCGGCATGAACATGCCCACCGACAGATCCCCCACCGTCGTCTGGCCGACCCTCCGCTACGCGGGCCGCGATCGGCTTCCTCGTCGACGCGTTCGGCTTCGAGACGGTCGCCGTCTACACGGGTGCCGACCCGACCGTCGTCGACCACGCGGAGCTCCGCTGGCCCGGAGGCGGGGGGGTGATGCTCGGGAGCGTGAGACCGGACTCGAGCCTCGACCAGGTCGGGCCCGGGAGCGGGTCGATCTACATCGTGACCGACGATCCCGACGGCCTCTATGACCGGGCGCGCCGGGCCGGAGCCACGATCTCCCGGGAGATCCGCGACGAGGACTACGGCTCGCGGGGGTTCACCGCCCGGGATCCCGAGGGCGTCCACTGGAGCTTTGGGACCTACGCCGGGGCCACGGCCTGAGCCGGCCCCGGCGGCGCGCCGTGAATGAGATGTGAGGGGAGGGGCCCTCGCGGGTAGAGCAGTGCTTGCAGGACGTCTCGATTGGGGCGGCCTGTACGACGACGGGAAGTACGGCGGAGCGCTCGGAGGCGGGGGCCTGCATCAGCTTCTCCCTGCATGGACCCGCAAGGAGCCGAGATGCCAGCTACCCACGATCCCACCAGGCGTGTTCCCCCCCGGGGGCTCGCCGTCCGGGCGGTTGCCCTGCTCGAGGTCGAGCCCGAGCTCGCCCGCCACCTCCAGCCGTCCGATGTCGACCAGGCCCGGCGGGCCGTGAAGGTTCCGCTCGTGACCCTCCCCCGCGGACCATTCGACGGGGGGGCGCTCCGGGTCGGGACCAACCCCTTCGGCGCGATCATCGTCACCGGGCTCGTGGCCCACGAGATCTCCGTGCTCGCGCAGCCGGCCCTCCAGCTCCTCGGGCCCGGCGACTTCGTCCACGACGGAGTCGCCGCCGGCTACGTCATCGCCCGCGACCATGTCTGGAGCGCCGCCCAACCGACGACCCTCGCCGTGCTCGACGACCATCTCCTCGATGCGATCAGCCGGTGGCCGCTGCTCGCCCGGGCGCTGCTCGAGCGCGCCGCCGAGAACCAGGAATCGACCCTCCTCCAGCTCGCGATCGCCCAGCACCCCCGGGTGGCCGATCGTCTGGTCGCGCTGTTTCGGATGCTCGCCGAGAAGTGGGGCCGGATGACCGGGGCGGGGATCACCATTCCGATGGCCCTCACCCACGAGGCCCTCGGCCGCCTGATCGGGGCCCGGCGTCCGACCATCACCCTCGCGCTCAAGAGCCTCGCCGCCGAGGATCGGTTGACCCGCCAGAAGGACGGCACGTGGCTCGTGCGCGACCTCGGCGACGCGACTCACGACGCCGACCGCCCGCTCCCGGTCTCCGAGGCCGCGGCCTGAGGATCGGGTCAGCCGGCCTGCTTGAGCGGGGTCCCGCTCGAGAGCAGCGCGAGGTCGGCGTCGACCATCAGGCGGACGAGCTCCTCGAAGCTCGTGCTCGGCCGCCAGCCGAGCTCCCGCTCGGCCTTGGAGGAGTCGCCGATCAGGTGGTCGACCTCGGCTGGGCGCATGAAGCGCTCGTCCTGGACTACGTACTCCTCGGGGTCGAGGCCGACACGGTCGAAGGCGACGTCGACGAGCGTGCGGACGCTGTTGGCCACGCCGGTCGCGATCACGAAGTCGTCGGGCTCGGGCTGCTGGAGCATCAGCCACATCGCCTCGACGTAGTCCTTGGCGTAGCCCCAGTCGCGCTCGGCGTCGAGGTTGCCGAGCCGGAGCTCGGTGGCCAGGCCGAGCTTGATCGCCGCGGCGGTGTGGGTGACCTTGCGCGTCACGAACTCGAGGCCCCGGCGGGGGCTCTCGTGGTTGAACAGGATGCCCGAGCAGGCGAAGAGGTCGTAGCTCTCCCGGTAGTTGACGGTGATGAAGTGACCGTAGGCCTTGGCCACCCCGTAGGGCGAGCGCGGGTAGAAGGGGGTCGACTCGGTCTGGGGGACCTCGAGGACCTTGCCGAACATCTCAGACGACGACGCCTGGTAGAGCCGAGCCTCGGGTGTGACCTCGCGCATCGCCTCGAGCATCCGGGTGACCCCGGTCCCGGTGAACTCGGCGGTCAGGACGGGCTGGCTCCACGAGGCGGCGACGAAGGACATGGCCGCGAGGTTGTAGATCTCGGCGGGCTCGGTCGCCCGGAGGACGTCGGTGAGCGACCGCTGATCGAGGAGGTCTCCGGTGTGGAGGACGATCCGGTCGCGGATCTGGGCCAGGCGCTCGAACGTCTCGGTCGAAGACCGGCGGACCATGCCGTGGACGTCGTAGCCCTTCTCGAGCAGCAGCTCGGCGAGGTAGCTCCCGTCCTGGCCGGTGATCCCGGTGATCAGGGCGCGGCGGGGGCTCATCGGACCGCGCCGGCGGCGATCTGCTCCCGCCACCAGGCGAGGGTGTCGCGGAGCGTCCGCTCGAGGGGGATCTCGGGGTTCCAGCCCGTGGCGGCGGTCAGCCTGTCGTGGGATCCGCGAATTTCCATGACCTCGTGCTTTCGTAGACGCTCAGGATCGATCTGCTGGTCCAGCTGGGCCGAGGACTGGGCGGCGAGCATGGCCAGGATATCCGCGATCGGGGTCGGGCGCCCGGAGCAGACGTTGTAGATCCCGGCCGGGGCGAGCTCGGAGGCGAGCCAGTAGGCCCGGACGACATCGCGGACGTCGGTGAAGTCCCGGCGGGGGCGCAGGTCGCCGGTCCGGATGGTCACGGTCGTGTGCCCGGCGGCCTCGGCCTCGGCGATCTGGGAGGCGAACGCCCCGACGACGTAGGCGGCGGTCTGTCCGGGGCCGCAGTGGTTGAACGCGCGCGTGCGGACCACGTCGAGGTCGTAGGCGTCAGCGTAGAAGCCGGCGAGCAGGTCGACGGCGGCCTTGCTCACGGCGTAGGGGTTCTGAGGGCGCAGGAGCTCGGCCTCGGTGATGGGCAGACGAGCTTCGGGGACGGGTCCGTATTCCTCACCCGACCCGACCACGACCACCCTGGTGTCGGGTGCCTGGGCCCTGACCGCCTCGAGGAGATGGAGTGAGGTCGTCAGGTTCGGCGTGATCGTCTCGCCCGGGGCCTTCCAGGAGGCGCCGACCGAGGCCTGGGCGCTGAGGTGGAATATGCGATCGGGCCGGCTT
>JAXDHK010000223.1:0-9260 GCA_034664545.1 Solirubrobacteraceae bacterium | reverse complement strand
CGGCCGGGGATCCTCGGGCGGCGGGGTCCGCTCGAGCGTGACGTCGAGGTTGGCGATGACCACGTCGTAGGCCTCGATCGGCTGGAAGCCCCCGGCTTCGAGGCGGCGGCCGTCCTGCTCGAAGATCAGCGACGGAGCCGTGTACCGGACGGGTCCGTCGCTCGTGGCCGTCTTGCCCTGGAACTCGGTCGGGCCCCCGGCCGCCGTGCGCGCCTGCGCCCGGTCGCGCTCGTAGGCGGCGCTGACCTCGGGGGAGTCGAGGGCCCCGACCACGGCCTCGGCGTCGAGCCCCTCGACCCGGCGGAGGGCCCGGAGGAGATCGGCGTCCTCGTCGAAGACGACCGAGTCGGTGAAGTTGCCGAACTGGAGGGCCCGGAAGGCCGCGTACTCGAGCTCGGGCGCCTGGAGGCGGGTGGCGACGATCGCGCGGCAGGCCCGGGCCGTGGCCGAGATCCGGGCGCGCGGGACGGTCGAGAACGGCATGCCGAAGCGGTCGCGGAACATCATGTACCCGTGGAGCTGGCGCAGCGGGGTGTAGCCGCGCTCGAGGTACTGACTCGCGTCCTCGGTCAGGCCGATCACCACCGTCCGCCACCGGAGCTGATCCCCGTAGCGCCACTGGAGGACGGCGAGGGCCGGGCTCGCCGAGTAGGCCCACGGGCAGCCCGGGTCGGTGAAGTGGGTGGTCTCGATCACCACTCCCAGGGTAGCGCCTGGCGACCGCCGGTCAGGCCGACTACCTTGTAGGTGTGGACTCGCTCCGGGGGAAGCTGCTCATCGCCACGCCCAGCCTGGTCGACCCGAACTTCAGCCGCACCGTCGTCCTCGTCGCCGCCCACGACGAGGACGGGGCCCTGGGGCTGGTGCTGAACCGGCCGTCCGAGTTGATGGTCGCCGACACCGTCGAGCATCTGGCCGGGGTCTGCGGGGCGCACGAGCGCCTCCACCTGGGCGGTCCCGTCCAGCCCGGGGCGGTGATCGTCCTCGCCGAGTTCGAGGACCACGCCCGGGCCGCCCTCATCATCGACGGCGACCTCGGCCTCCCCAACGTCGAGGCCGGGCCCGAGACGCTGGCCGAGGACGTCCGCCGGGCCCGCTGCTTCGCCGGCCACTCCGGCTGGGGGCCGGGTCAGCTCGACGCCGAGCTCGAGCAGGAGGCGTGGTTCGTCGCGAGCCTCGACCCCGAGGACCCCTGGATCGAGGCCGGGCCCGAGCTGTGGAGCCGGGTGCTCGAGCGCAAGGGCGGCGAGTATGCCCTCGTGGCCCGGATGCCGCTCGATCCGTCGCTCAACTGACGCCTCTGCCTAGGTGATCGTGAACTGCCCGCCCGTGGCGATCGTCAGCCCGGCGCGCTTCACCTCGACCCGCCAGGGACCGGTGCAGACACCCTGGCTGTGGGTGGGCTTGTAGGCGAACCTCAGATGCACGTGGCCGGCCACGGGCTTGGGGTTGAAGAAGTCGAGCGCGGCCAGGCACGGACTGGTGTAGGGGTCCCCCGGGTGGACGGCCCGGAGGCGCACCCGGTAGGCCCGGGTCGGACCGGGGCTCGGCGTCAGGAAGGAGATGGTGAGCGTCGCGCCGCGCGGGACCGTCCGCGGCGTCACCGTGAGCGACGCCTTCGGGGCCGCCGCCCCGCCCGGAGCGGCGAGGCTGACGAACAGACTCAGGGTCACTACGGCGATGCGCTTCATGCTGCTCCCCCTCGGTCGGTCGGGCTGGGTGGGTCGCAGGCCCCAACCTACCCGCTATTCGGCGAGGATCTCGGCGATCGTCTCGTGGGTGAGCACGACGGCCCGGCCCACGGCCGACTGGACGGTCTCGCTCAACCCCATGTCCATCTCGTCGACCTGCTCGACGACGAGCTCCGGCTCGCAGGCGATCACCACCACCCGGGGTGGGAGGGAGCCGCTGACCTGCTTGACGAAGCGGAGGACCGAGTTCGGGTCCATCCCGTGGAGGTCGAGGGTCCCGCCCTCGGCGATCTGCCGGTCGACCTCCTCCTCGTCGGGCTCGATCGTGTAGAGCGTCCCCGGCTCGTGGCCCCCCCGGGTGATGTCGAGCAGGAGCAGGGCGTCGTAGCCGGCCATCACCTCGTAGGCCAGGTTGAGGCCCCCGGTCCCGAAGTCGATCACGGTCACGCCCTTGGGCATCTCCTGCCCGAGGAGGACCTTGGCCACCGCCGGGCCGAACCCGTCGTCCTGGAGCCACTGGTTGCCGACCGCCGCGACGAGGATCCGCTTCGCGGCCTGCCCGTCCGGGTCGATGGCTCCCGACCCGGACGTGACGGGGGTGATCTCGTTCATGGAACCTCCAGCTCGGGGACGGGACACGAAGAGTAGGGCGCCCCGCCGCTCTACGCCGGCGGCGAGCCGGCCAGGGCGTCGGTGAGCGGCCCGAGCCGGCGGACCAGGCGCAGCGCGCGGACTCGGTGAAGGACGGCCGCCCGCCGATCCTCGGGAAGCCCGGCGGCCAGCGGGACGAGGCGCTCCTGGAGGACGGGTCCGAGCCCGGCGACCAGGCGGAGCCCCCGGGTCAGGAGCCCGGACGACCGCAGGAGGTGGTCGACCAGATCCAGGATCATGGCCTCGACCCCGAGGTCGAGGGCCTCGGCCGCCATCGTCCGCAGCCGCCCGACCGGAAGCTCCCCGGCCACGGCGAGGATCTCCGACCAGACCACGCCCCGGGCGCCCCGGGGGAGCAGCCCGGCCAGGGGGAGGAGGTCGTGCCAGAGGTCGTCGGCCGCCGCCGCCCGGACGATCGCCCTGAGGGCCTCCGGGTCGTGAAGCGAGGTCAGGCTCGCGAACCGGCTCCGGCCGGCCGGGCTCATCTGGCGGGTGACGGGGAGCACGGCGTCCCAGAGCCCGTCCCGCTGGGCGGTCGCGACCATCCCGTCGAGGACGTCGTCGTCCTCGAGCGCCGCCAGGTCGGCCAGCGATCCCGCCCGGCCCGGGGAGACCCGGGTCAGCAGGTCGAGCGCCTGGGGCCAGAGGTCGGCGGCGGTCGCGGCGCGGATCGCCCCGCGGACCCGGTCCTCGGCGAGCAGCCCGACCACGTGGTCGAGGTGATCCTTGGCCTCGACGAAGTAGGAGATCCGCAGGAGGGAGGCGTCGTCGATCACGCCGAACGCCGCCTCGATCGCCGCGTCGGTCATGAAGCCGACGAACCGGCCCATGGCGATGTACTCCTCCCGGACCGTCAGCTCGGCCGCGACCTCGGCGATCCGGTGCGGCGGGAGCGCGGCGATCAGGTCCTTGGCCCGGCGGGGGTCGAGCAGGGCGGCGAGGTCGGCGACGAACGGGGTCGGGAGCCGCATGGCGATCTCGACGGCCAGGCGGGTGTCGAGGAGTCCGGCCACCCGAGCGCACAGGAGGGGGCCGAAGGCGTGCTCGGCGATGAACGTGGTCAGGGCGACCGGGGGGAGACGGCTGGCCAGGGCGACCCGATGGAAGCGGTGGCCGTCGGTGGCGTAGAGCGAGTCGGCCGCCCGCTCGCGCAGGAGGCGCACGTCCTCCGGGGGGAGCGCCTCGAGGTAGCCCAGGCGCTCGGCCGGCGTCTCGAGCAGCCGGGCCAGCTTCAGGACCTCGGCGTGGCCGGCGAGCGTCATCGCCTCACGGGAGGAGGATCCTCCGGACGATCGACCGCAGCGGCCAGGGCAGGAAGCGGAGCGTCTGGTCGATCGACCGGTCGAGCGCCGCCGACTGGCGCCGGTGGGCGTCGGTCAGGGCATCGTCGAGGTCGGCGAGCTCCGCGTCGGGCAGCGACCAGAGCCGCTCGGGGAGCGGCTCGTCCAGACGGGCCCGCAGGGCGGCTCTCGGATCGGCGGACATCGGGTGGGTCAGGCGCCCCGGACGGGGTCGCGCGACGCGCGGAAGCGCACGCGCTGGCCGGGTCGGAGCTGTCCGGCGGCCGGGAGGTCCCGGCGGCGGACGACGGCGATCACCGGGTAGCCCCCGGTGGTCGGGTGGTCGGCGAGCAGGAGGATCGGCGTCCCGGACGGAGGGACCTGGAGCGCCCCGGCGATCATGCCCTCCGACGGGAGCTCGTCTTCTCCGTGGCGGGGAAGCTCGGGCCCGAGCAGGCGGATGCCGACCCGGTTGGACGTGTCGCTGACCTCGTAGCCGCCGCCGGTCAGCCGGCGGCGCGCCTCGTCGGTGAACCAGTCGGCCCGGGGTCCGAAGACGATGCCCAGGCACGGGGCGTCCTCGGGCGGCGCCGCCGGTGCGACGTCGACCGCCGGGAACGTGTCCGGTGCCCGATCGACGGCCAGCTCGTCCCCCGCGCGCAGCGGTCTCGGGCCGAGGCCGGTCAGAAGATCCGTCGAGGCGCTCCCGAGCGTCCGCTCGCAGGCGAGGCCGCCCCGGACGGCGACGTAGGTCCGCAGGCCGGCGGTCGCGGCTCCGATCTCGAGGACCGCGCCGGCCCTGAGGTAGACCGGGGCGTTCATCGGCACCGTCCGGTCCCCGGCCCGGGCGTCGACCGTCGCCCCGGTGATCGCCACCATGGCGTCGGCGGTCAGGCGCAGCCGGGGCCCGACCAGGGTCGTCTCGAGCGCGGCCGCCCCGTCCGGGTTGGCCACCAGGCGGTTGGCCAGGCGCAGGGACCGGGTGTCGGCGGCGCCCGACCGTGGGACCCCGAGGTGGGCCCAGCCCGGCCGACCGAGGTCCTGGACGGTGGTCAGGGCGCCGGGGTCGAGGACCTCGATCATCGGCTCAGCGGCTCGAAGACGACGCGGGCGCCCGGCTCGAGCAGCGCCGGCGGGTCGCGGTCGGCGTCGAAGAGGACGACGTCCGTGTGGCCGAGGAGGTGCCAGCCCCCGGGCGACGGGGTCGGGTAGACGGCCGAGTACCGGTTGGCGATGGCCACCGATCCGGCCGGAACCCGGGGGCGCGGGTCGTCCCGGCGGGGGAGCTCGAGCTCGGGGCTCCCCCCGGTCATGTAGGCGAAGCCCGGGGCGAAGCCCATGAACGCGACCAGGTACTCGGGGCCGGCGTGGAGCTCGATCACCCGGTCGACGTCGACCCCGACCGCCGCGGCGACCGCTTCGAGGTCGTCGCCGTCGTAGCGGACGGGGATCGTCACCGGGTCGGAGTCGGCCTCGGCCGGGGGGGTCAGGTCGAGCGTCTCGAGCTCGGCGATCAGCTCGGCGGCGCTCGGGGGTGGGTCGGCCCAGGCGAGGAGGACGGTCTGCGCCCCGGGGACGACGTCCTCGATCCGGGCGCCGAAGTGGTCGCGGACGGCCGCGGCCAGGAGATGGACCTCCCGATTGCCGGGAAGCTCGACCAGGAAGCCCCGGTCGCCGACCGGCCGGACTCCCCGGATCGGCCCGGGCGGGCTCACGCGAAGGCCCGGATCTCCACGCCGGCGCGCTCGAGCCGCTCGCGCAGGTCGCGGGCGAGACCCGCCGCCCCGGGGGTGTCGCTGTGGAGGCAGAGCGAGGCCACGTCGAGGGCGACCGGGGTCCCGTCGGCGGCGGTCGCCCGGTGGGCGCACGCGATCTCCTCGGCCTGGGCGACGGCGCCGGTCGGGGTGAGCACGCTTCCGTCCTGCGTCCGGGGGACCAGCCGGCCGTCGGCGAGGTAGGCCCGATCGGCGAAGCCCTCGGCCGCTCCGGTCAGGCCCCTGGCGGCCGCGGCCTCGAGCAGCCGGGAGTCCGGGGGGCCGAGGATGGCCAGGCCGGGGTCAAAGGCCGCGGCGGCGTCGACGATGGCCTCCGCCGTCGACCGGTCGGCGGCGGCCCGGGAGTAGAGGGCCCCGTGGGGCTTGACGTAGGAGACCCGGCCCCCGACGGCGGCCGCGGCGGCGGCCAGGACGTCGAGCTGGGTGGCCGTCTCGGCCCGCAGCCGGTCGGGTGCGACGTCCCGGTCGACCCGGCCGAAGTTCGCCCGGTCGTCGTAGCCGACGTGGGCTCCGATCCGGACGTCCCGGGCGACCGCCCCGGCGCAGACCGCCCGCATGGTGTCGGGGTCGCCGGCGTGGAACCCGCAGGCGACGTTGGCGCTGGTGACGGCGTCGAGGATGGCCAGGTCGTCGGCGAGCGACTCCGGCCCCCGCTCCCCGACGTCCGCGTTCAGGTCGATCACCGCCATCCGGACCCGCGGTGCTCGGGGACGGGTGCGGTCGGCGGGCACGCGGGGTCCGAGCGGCTGGCGCGTCGGGGTCGGCGGCTCGACCCCGGCGCCGGGGGGTGCCTCAGGGGCCCACCCAGCACTCGATGCAGTCCTCGCAGGTCCGCGGCCAGGTCCCGAGCGACCAGAGCGTCCCGATCGGCGAGAGCCGGTGGAAGCCGTTGTGGCCGCAGTAGTAGCAGCGGAGCATCGAGTCGGCGAGCCCGGTCCCCGTCTTCGACTGGAGCAGCTCGTGGAGCGACCGGGGTATCTCGCGCTCGGCGATGTACCGGTAGTCGTAGTCGTCGTACTGCCGGGGCGGGGCGTCGGGGAGGTTGCCGCCGAGCGTCCACGGCGGCGGGTCGGCCGACGGATGGGTGAGGTCGACGAGCCGGCCGGTGACGTCGAGCCCGATGCTGGCGAGCTGGACCGAATCGGTGTTCCCGGGGTCGTCGCCGGTCCCGACGCTGGCCACGCGCCAGCCGAGCGGCCCCCGGGGGTTGACCGTCTCGGTCGTGCCCTTCCCGATCAGACGCGACCGGCGCCTGATCTCGGGTGTCCCGAGCTGGGTGGCTCCGGGGTTCCCGGCCAGCTTCATCCGGGGGATGAAGTCGGCGATGATCGTGTTGATCTGGTTGACCAGGTTCCGGTAGTGGCGCTCCTCCTCGCCGAGGCGATGAAGCCGCTCGAGCTCCCGGCAGCCGCTCGAGCAGATCAGGCCTCCCCCGTGCATGGTGCTGTGGTCGCGGCAGAGGTAGCTTCCGCAGTCGTCGCAGCGGCCGACCGCGTAGATCCCACAGTGACAGGTGAATGTGAGGAGCTCTTCGATCCCTCGATCCTAGCGACCCCGCCCGGCGCTCGCCACCCGAATCGCCGGGCGCCCGACGGCCGTCGTCCGGGGGTCGGCGATCAGCCGGAGGAGAAGCCCCAGAAGGCGATCCCGGTGATGATCGTCATGGCGATCCCCCCGAGGATGCAGCCGATGATGAAGGCGGTCATCACGGTCAACGGGGTGTTGGCGATGTCGATCATCCGCCGGTCGGGGTCGACCCGCCGGGCCGCCTGGGCGGCGGGTCGGGCCTGGTCGGCGGTCCGGGTGGCGGCCTGGTTGGCGAAGTCGGGGTGCTCCCGGCGCCAGCGCTCGATCGTCTCCCGGGCCTGGTCGCGGGAGACCTGCGGGGCGGCCGCGGCCGGGGTGGCCGGGGGCACGAGCCGGGGGCGGGGGGCCGGCTTCGGGGGGGCGCCCCCGCTGAGCTCGGGATGCTCGGCCTTCCAGCGCTCGATCAGCTCCCGTGGTTCGCCTGGCCTGGTCGCCATGTCGTCTACGACTCCTTGGTAGCCCGGCGGGGGATGACGGATGGGCCGATCATCGAGACCAAGCGTACCCGGCGGACGGGTCGGCTCGGTTAACGCCGTGTCCTGGGTCACGCTCGGTACGCATGGTCAAACGATACGAACCGACCAGCGATCCCGCAACCTGCCTACCGTAGGGCGGGTGCGGGTCGAGCTGTGGACCGACGGGGCGTGCTCGGGGAACCCGGGGCCCGGGGGCTGGGCGGCCGTCCTCATCGCCCGGCGGACCGACGGGACGATCGCCCGGGAGCGCGCCCTGTCCGGAGGTGCCCGGGCCACGACCAACAACCGGATGGAGCTCCAGGCGGTCATCGAGGGGCTCCGGGCGCTCGAGCGACCGTCGGCGGTGACCGTCCACATCGACTCGAGCTACGTGATGGACGCGATCACCAAGCGCTGGCACGTCGCCTGGGCGGCCCGGGGGTGGCTGACCGCGGGCAAGCAGCCGGTCAAGAACCGCGACCTCTGGGAGGCGCTCCTCGCCGAGGTCGACCGGCACACGGTCGGGTGGGAGAAGGTCCGGGGGCACGCCGGGGTCGAGCTCAACGAGCGCTGCGACGAGCTGGCGGTGGCGGCGTGCCGGGCGGTCGCCGCCGGGGTGGAGTGACGTGCCCGGCACTACGTCACCAGACACGTCAATCCCTCCGCCCCCGCTGCCGTGCTGAGCTCGTGATCCAGACACACGAACCCCTGCGCCCCGGTCACGTCCGCGGGGCGCAGGCCGCCGGCGAGCTGAACCGCGTCGTAGGCGCGCAGGCCGCGACGGCCGGCGAGCTCGGTCGCGATCGCCAACTGCGTCCGGTCGACATCGGGAATCGCGGCGGTCGACCAGGTCCGCTCGAACCGCGCCCAGGCCTCGCGCTCCCTGGGCGCGGTCAGCCTCGGTCCTCGAGGACCTGCTCCGAGATCGGTGGGCCGGGGCCGGTCACGAGCGCCGAGACGTCAGCCGGAACGCTCGTGGGCCCCCGGGCCAGCTCATCTGGCCCTGGGCCACGAGCCGCTGTACGCGAGCCGGCGCGGCGACCGGACCCATCCGCGCCACGGCGGGTGATCACGATGGTCTCACCTGCCTCCACGGCGCTCACGGATCGCGCTTCAGCTCCTCGATCCCGACTTCCCTCACCTTCACGGACCAGGCGGTCACGGCACCACGATGGGGGCTCATGCGGCAGCTGAGAAGATGCTTCGGAATGGGCGATACTGGGCTCGAACCAGTGACCTCCGCCTTGTCGAGGCGGCGCTCTCCCAGCTGAGCTAATCGCCCTGGGAGACGCAAGCCTAGCAACGGCCGTCGGGTCCCGGACGCTAGGCTTCGCGCTCGCGGCGACGTGGCGGAGTGGTTACGCAACGGCCTGCAAAGCCGTGTACATCGGTTCGATTCCGATCGTCGCCTCTCCGAAAGGCCCCGGGAAACAGCGCGTTTTGGCGCCCGACGCGCACGGCGCGTAGATGGCAGCGCGTCGGCTCGGCGACGCTCCCGGCGGAGGTTGCGACCTGGGAGTCGACGTAGCCGACGAACGCCCGTGCGGTCCGGCGGGACAGAAACGCCGGCCCCAGGGCCTGCAGCTCCTCGCCGAGCTCGGTGCGCTCGAGGGCGTCGTCACCACGCGCGAAGAACAGCAGCGACACCGTCGGACTGCCAGCAACCGGTCCGATCGCACCACTGCGGCCGAATTTGGCCGCTAGCGCGACTCCGGTGGCCACTCTGTCGCGATGCGGCCGGCTCCACAAGCGATTCGCTTGCAAGAATATGAGCGCCAACTTCGCCGGTATGGCTACTATGGCGTTATGAGCCACGAAACC
>JAXDHK010000222.1:0-9727 GCA_034664545.1 Solirubrobacteraceae bacterium | reverse complement strand
GCGTCCTGCTCGCAGCTGTGCCGGGCGACGAGGCCCTCGCGCTCCAGGCGGTCGATCAGCCGGGTCAGGCCGCTGCGGCTGAGCAGGACGCAGGAGGCGAGGTCGCACATCCGCATCCGGGCGTCGTCGGCCTGATCGAGGTAGAGGAGGACCTCGTAGGAGATGAGCTGGAGGCCGTGGACCTGCTCGAGCTCGCTGTCGAGGGCCTTGACCAGGTGGGCGTGGACCCGGAGCAGGCCGCGCCAGGCGCCGAGCTCTCGCCGGCTGAGGCAGGCGCCCGGATCGGTCTCCGTGGGCGGCGGGCCCTCCGGGACCGGGGTCGGCTCGACCGGCTGAGCAATCGTGCTCATCTGGAGGTCACGCTACCAGCGCCGACGGCGGTTCGGGAGTTTGCCCATCACGTATATGATTGCACAGTCAACGGATCCTCGGGGCGGCGGGAGCCCGGGCCCCCGCCCGTCGGGCGGGTCGTCACCCACCAGACCCACCAGACGAGCAGCGGCTGGAGCGGGAGGCGGACCCAGAGCAGCCACCCCGGGATGGCCGAGACCCCGGCCTGGTCGGGCTCGAGCGCCATGTAGAGGTTGGCCGGGAAGACGGCGACCAGGAGGGCGATGAGCCACCACCGGGCCAGCCGCCGGCCGCCGGCGCTCAGGAGGGCCAGGCCGCCGCCGATCTCGGCGACTCCGCTGAGCAGCACGACCGCCGAGGGGTCGCCGAACCCGGGGGGGACGGTCGGGCGGTAGGTCTCCGGGCGAACGAAGTGGAGGACGCCGGCCCCGACGAAGAAGGCGGCGCAGAGGCCGCGGGGGACCCGCGCCACCAGCGATCGGGCGCTCATCCGAGGAGCGATCGGCCGGTCATCTGGGGGGGCACGGGCATTCCGACCAGCTCGAGCGCGGTCGGGGCGACGTCGGCCAGCGCCCCGCCCTCCCGGAGGGCCCCGGCCGCGGGGGAGGTGACGATCAGGGGGACGGGATTCATCGAGTGGGCGGTGTTCGGGCTCCCGTCGTCCTCGAGCATGTGGTCGGCGTTGCCGTGGTCGGCGGTGACGATGCAGACGCCCCCGGCGGCGTGGACGGCCCGGGCGACGAGGCCCAGGCAGGCGTCGACCGTCTCGACCGCGGTCACCGCGGCCGGGATGACCCCGGTGTGTCCGACCATGTCGGGGTTGGCGAAGTTGATCACCGCGAACCGGGGGTGGTCCTCGGCCCAGGCGGCGAGGAAGGCGGCGGCGACCTCGGGTGCGCTCATCTGCGGCTTGTGGTCGTAGGTCGGGACGTCGCGGGGCGACGGGACGAGCTCGCGGCGCTCGCCGGCCGGGGAGCGCTCGGCCCCGCCGTTGAAGAAGTAGGTGACGTGCGGGTACTTCTCGGTCTCGGCGACGTGGAGCTGGCGGGCCCCGGCGTCGGAGATCACCTGGGCGATGGTCAGGGTCGGGCGGACGGCGTGGTAGGCGACCGGGAAGGGCCAGCCCTCCTCGTACTCGGTCAGGGTCGTGTACCGGGCGATCGGCCCGGCTCCCCCCCGGTCGACCGACCCCCCGTCGGCCATGGCCAGGGCCCGGGTCAGCTGGCGCATCCGGTCGGGGCGGAAGTTGAAGCAGATCACGCTGTCCCCCGGGGCGATCGGGGCGGGCTCGCCGACCACGGTCGGGGCGATGAACTCGTCGGTCTCCCCCCGGGCGTAGGCGGCTCGGGCGGCGTCGGCCGCGCTCGGCGTCCGATGGGGCGCCCGTCCGTGGACGAGCAGGTCGTAGGCCAGCTGGGTCCGGTCCCACCGGCTGTCGCGGTCCATCGCGTAGTAGCGCCCGATCACCGAGCCGATCCGGGCCCCGGGAACCAGCTCGAGGGCGGCCAGCGCCTCGGCGGCCGCCGTCGGCGGGGCGTCGCGCCCATCGGTGAAGGCGTGGACGATCACCTCGCGTCCGGCGCCCATGGCGATCAGGGCGACGAGGTGCCCGATCGACGCGTGGACCCCCCCGTCGGAGACGAGGCCGATCAGGTGGACCCGGCCCTCGCCGTCGCCGCCGCCGCCGTCGCCGAAGGCCCTCCGGAGGACGTCGTTGGCGGCGATCGACCCGTCGGCCACGGCGTCGTCGATGACCGTCCGGATCTGGTGGACGATCGACCCGGCCCCGAGGTTGAGGTGTCCGACCTCGGAGTTGCCCACCTGGCCGGCCGGCAGGCCGACGGCCCGGCCGCAGGCCGTGAGCTGGGTGTGCGGGTAGGTGGCCCAGAGCTCGTCGAACACCGGGGTCCGGGCGAGTGAGACGGCGTTGCCCGGGCCCGGAGCCGCCAGGCCCCAGCCGTCGAGGACGACCAGGCAGGTCGAGTCGACCGGGAGCTCGGCCGGCCCGGCCGGGACGAGCGTCACGGCGGGGTCCCGCCGCCGGGGCGGGTCCTCGCGCCGGGGCGGGGGCTCATCGGGCGGCGGCGACGATCGCGGCAAACGACTCGGGGTCGAGCGAGGCCCCGCCGACGAGGGCGCCGTCGACGTCCTCGAGGGCGAGCACCGCCCCGGCGGTCGACGGGTCGACCGACCCGCCGTAGAGGATGCGAACCAGGTCGGCCGCCTCCTTGGACCGGTCGCCGACGAGGGCGCGGACGAAGCCGACGGCCTCCTGGACCTGGTCCGGGGTGGCGACGACCCCGGTCCCGATCGCCCAGATCGGCTCGTAGGCGATGACGACCTCGGGGAGGCGGTCCCGGTCGACCTTGTCGAGCGCCTCGCGGACCTGGTGGCGGAGCTTGCGGACCGTGTCCCCGTCCTCGCGCTCCTGCTCGGTCTCCCCGACGCAGAGGATCGGCCGCAGGCCGGCGGCGAGCGCCGCGGGGACCTTCTTGGCCAGGGCGCGGTCGGTCTCCCCGCAGTACTGGCGGCGCTCGGAGTGGCCGAGGACGACGCCGTCGATGTCGAGCTCGGTCAGCATCGGAGCCGAGATCTCGCCGGTGAAGGCCCCGTTCGCCGCCTCGTGCATGTTCTGAGCGTAGATCTCGACCCGGGAGCCCCGGGCGCTGTCGACCATCGCCTGGAGGGCGGTGAACGGGACGCAGAGGGCGACGTCGACGGTCTCGACGCCCGAGAGCCGGGGCAGGAGGCCCTGGATGTAGGCCTCGGCCTCCGCGACGGTCATGTTCATCTTCCAGTTCCCGGCGATCAGCGGCGTGCGACTCAAGGGGATCCCGCCGCTGAGGTGCCCGCTTCCCCGCCGACCCCGACCCCGGCACCGGCACCGGCACCGGCACCGGCGCCGTCGGCGTGGGCGTCGGGGTCGGCGCCCCCCGGAGTCTCCTCGCCGTGGCCGAGGACGACCAGGCAGGGCATCGGGCGGCCCTCGATCATCTCGAGCGTGGCCCCGCCGCCAGTCGAGAGGTGGGTGACCCCCTCGTGGAGGCCGAACTTGACCAGGGCGGCGGCCGAGTCGCCGCCGCCGACGACGGTGGTGGCCGGGCTGGCGACGATCGCCTCGGCGACCGCCCGGGTCCCGGCGGCGAATGGGTCGAGCTCGAAGGCGCCCATCGGCCCGTTCCAGAAGACGGTCCCGGCGGCGGCGATCTCCTCGGCGTAGCGCCGGGCGGTGTCGGGACCGACGTCGAGGCCCATCCACCCGTCGGGGACGTCGACGCCGTCGAGGGTCCGGTGCTCGGCGTCGGCGGCGAAGCGGTCGGCGATGACGAGATCGGTCGGGAGGAGCAGCTCGCAGCTGGACCCCTCGGCGTCGGCCAGGGCCCGCCGGGCGGGGTCGACGCCCGCCTCCTCGCAGAGCGAGTCGCCGACGTCGTGGCCCTGGGCCTCGAAGAACGGAAAGCACATGGCGCCGCCGATCATGATCACGTCGGCCAGCTCGAGGAAGCGCTCGATCACTCCGAGCTTGTCGGTCACCTTGGCCCCACCGACGACGGCGACCAGCGGGCGGACCGGATCGGCGAGGATGCCTCCGATCACCTCGACCTCGCGGGCGAGCAGGAGCCCGGCGGCCGAGTCGGCGACGTGATGGGTCACCCCCTCGGTCGAGGCGTGGGCCCGGTGGGCGGCCCCGAACGCGTCGTTGACGTAGACGTCGGCCAGGCCGGCGAGCGCCCGGGAGAGGGCGTCGTCGTTCTCGGTCTCCCCGGCCTCGAAGCGGACGTTCTCGAGCATGACGATCCCCCCGGGCTCGAGCGCCTCGACCAGGGCGCTGACCTCGGGCCCGACGACGCCGGGGGCGAGCTCGACCCGAGCGCCGATCAGCTCGGCCAGGCGGTCGGCGGCCGGGCGGAGGGAGAGCTCGGGGTCGGGGCCGTCGGGACGGCCGAGGTGGGCGGCGATGATGATCCGGGCGCCACGGCGGCGGAGCTCCTCGATCGTGGGGAGCGCCTCCCGGATGCGCGTGTCGTCGGTGATCTGCCCGTCCTCGAGGGGGACGTTGAAGTCGACCCGGACGAGGACGCGCCGGCCGTCGACCTCGAGGTCGGCGAGGGTTCTCACAGGAGCTTCTGGACGACGTCGACGACCCGGTTCGAGTAGCCCCACTCGTTGTCGTACCAGCTGACCACCTTCACGAGCGTGCCCTCCATGACCGCGGTCAGCCCCCCGTCGACGACCGAGGAGAACGAGCTCTGGGCGACGTCGGTGGAGACGATGGGATCCTCGGTGTAGGCGAGGATCCCGGCCAGGTCGCCGGTGTCGGCACGGTCGCGGATCGCGGCGTTGATCTCCTCGACCGTGGTCTCGCGCTCGGCGACGAAGGTCAGGTCGACGAGCGAGCCGGTGGGGACGGGGGCGCGGACGGCGAAGCCGTGGAGGCGACCGTTGAGCTCGGGCAGGACGAGTCCGACCGCCTTGGCGGCGCCGGTCGTCGTCGGCACGAGGTTGATCGCGGCCGCGCGGGCGCGGCGAAGGTCGGAGTGGGGCATGTCCTGGAGGCGCTGATCGGCCGTGTAGGCGTGGATCGTGGTCATCAGGCCGTGCTTGATCCCGATCGTCTCGTGGACGACCTTGGCCATCGGGGCCAGGCAGTTGGTGGTACACGAGGCGGCGGAGACGACGTCGTGCTTGGCGGGGTCGTACTTCTCGAAGTTGACCCCGAGCACGACCGTGACGTCCTCGCCGGAGGCCGGCGCCGAGATGAGGACCTTCTTGGCGCCGCCCGCGAGGTGCTTGGCGGCGTCGTCGTGCTTGGTGAAGAAGCCGGTCGACTCGATCACCACGTCGACCCCGAGATCACCCCAGGGGAGCTTGGCCGGGTCGCGATCGGCGAGCACGCGGAGCTCCTTGCCGTCGACCAGCAGACCGGTGTCGGTCTCCTCGACCGTGCCCGGGAACCGACCGAGGATGGAGTCGTACTTGAGCAGGTGAGCAAGGGTCTTGGAGTCGGTGAGGTCGTTGACGGCCACCCACTCGATATCGGCGTCACGGGCCAGCGCGGCGCGGAACACGTTCCGGCCGATACGGCCGAAGCCATTGATCCCCACACGTACGGGCATTACCGCTTCCTCTCCATTCGCTGACCCGAAGGAGCCAGGCAGGCTGATCGGGCGCGTAGGCTATCAACGGCCAGAAGGCCGGGGGAGGTGGCGTGGGCCTCAGCGGTTGCCGCTGACGATCTCGACCCGGAGTCCGTCGGGGTCGCGCAGGTAGGCAGCGTAGTACCGGGCGCCGTAGCGGGGCCGGGGGCCGGGGGGCCCGTCGTCGCTGCCGCCATGGGCGAGCCCGGCGGCGTGGGCGGCGTCGACGGCAGCTCGGCCCGACGCGCTGAGGGCGACGTGGCCGTATCCGGCGGCGGCCGGACGCCCGCGGACGACGATCCACAGGCTGGGCCCGACCGTGCCGTAGGCGATCGCCCGGGGAGCGTTGTGGACGCGCCTGCCCCCTAGCGCGAAGAAGACGGCGTCGTAGAAGGCCGCCGACCTGACGATGTCCGAGACCTCGAAGCCGGCATGGTCGATCACCGGGTGATTATGGACACGATCGGGTTCACGGGAGGCCCCGGCCCCGGGAGTGAGCTGAGGTTGTTCGGTCACGGCCGGGCGCCGAGGGGTCAGGCGAAGCTGGGCCGGTGGTCGGCGTCCCGGTGGGTGACGGCGACGATCAGATCCTCGCGGTCGCGGTAGCGGTCGGCCAGGCGCTCGGCGATGGCCACCGACCGGTGGCGCCCGCCGGTGCAGCCGACCGCGACGACGAGATAGGACTTGCCCTCGGCGACGTACTGGGGGAGCAGGAAGTCGAGGAGCGGCTCGAGGTGGTCGTAGAACGCGGCGAGCCTCCCCCCGCGGCCGATGAACTCGACGACCCGCTCGTCGCGCCCGGTGAGCGGCCGGAGCTCGGGCTCGTAGTGGGGGTTGGGGAGGAAGCGGACGTCGAAGAGGAGGTCGGCCTCGCGGGACGGACCGTGCTTGAAGCCGAAGCTCGTGAAGTTGACCGCCAGCTTCCCGGAGGACTGCTGGGAGAGGAAGGCGTCGGCGATCTTGCGCCGGAGGGTCGCGGCCGAGAGGTCGGTGGTGTCGATGACGAGGTCGGCGCGGAGCTTGAGGGGCTCGAGCAGGGCGCGCTCGGCGGCGACCCCGTCGGCGATCCGGCCGTCCGGGGCGAGTGGGTGGCGGCGCCGGGTCTCCTTGTAGCGGTTGATGACCGCCTGCTCGCCGGCGTCGAGGAAGAGGACGCGGTGGGGCAGGCCGGCGCGCTCGAGGTCGTCGAGGACGGCCCGGAGGGCGTCGAAGTAGTCCCCGCCGCGGACGTCGGAGACCACGGCGGCCCGCTCGACCTTGGAGCCGGCGTGGACGAAGAGCTCGACCAGGGCCTCGATCATCCGGGGCGGGAGGTTGTCGACGCAGAAGTAGCCGGCGTCCTCGAAGACGTTCATGGCCGTCGACTTGCCGGCCCCGGAGACCCCGGTGATCACCATCAGGTCGCTGAGGTGGGGCTCGGCGTCGACTGCCTGCGCGATCTGACCCCGGGCCATGGGGGAATTGTTCCGGAGCGGCCGGACGCGGGGGTCAGATCCGGCGGACGCGGAACGGTCAGGTCCGGGAGACGCGGGGGTCAGAGACGCCGGACGGGGGATCAGATCCGGTGAAGGTGGGCGTGGAGCTCGCGCCCGACCTTGGCCGGGAGGCCGGGAACGGCCTGGAGCTGGTCGGCGCTGGCGGCGAGGACGGCGTCGGGGGAGCCGAAGTGGTCGATCAGCGCGCGCTTGCGGGAGGGGCCGATCCCGGGCATCCCGTCGAGGACGGACGCGGTCATCGCCCGGTCGCGGCGGGTCCGGTGGTGGGTGATGGCGAACCGGTGGGCCTCGTCGCGGACGCGCTGGAGAAGCTGGAGCTCGGCCGTGTCGTGGGCGAGGACGAGCGGTCGGGTGGCTCCGGGAAGGAAGACCTCCTCGAGGCGCTTGGCCAGGGAGATGACGGCGACCCCGCGGTCGCGGAAGCCTTGGAGGGCCTCGATGCCGGCGCCGAGCTGGCCCTTCCCGCCGTCGATGACCACGAGATTCGGAAGCGCGGCGAAGCCGGCGTCGTACTCGGGGTCGTGGGGGGAGATGTCGGCCTGGCGCTCCCAGCGGGCGAACCGGCGGGCGAGGATCTCCCCGAGCGAGGCGAAGTCGTCGGCGCCCTCGACGGTGCGGATCCGGAAGCGCCGGTAGTCCGAACGCTTGGGGACGCCGGCCTCGAAGACGACCATCGACGCGACGGTGTGGGTGCCCTGGAGGTTCGAGACGTCGAAGCACTCGATCCGGAGGGGGACGGTGTCGAGGCCGAGGGCCCGCTGGAGGCCGTCGAGCGCCTCGGCCCGGCGGGCCCGGCGGTGCTGGGCGGCGAGCTTGTCCTCCTCGAGGGCGATCGTCGCGTTCCGGGCGGCGAGCTCGAGGATCCGGCGCTTCTCACCGCGCTCGGGAACCCGGAGCTCGACCGGGCCGCCCCGGCGGTTGCTGAGGGCCTCGGCGAGGACGGGTCCGACCGGAACCTCGACCATGACCTGGGCGGGGATGGCGACGCCGTTCTCGTAGTACTGGAGGAGGAACTCCTCGAGCACCTCGTCGACCGGGCGCTCGGCCTCGTTGGTCAGGTAGAACGACTGGCGGTCGGAGAGGCTCCCGTCGCGGACCTGGAAGACCTGGGCGTTGGCCTCGGCGCCGACCAGGGCGACGGCGACGGCGTCGAGGGTGCCGACCGAGCCGCTGGCCACGCGCTGGCGCTCGAGCAGGGAGTTGACCGCCCGGAGGCGGTTGCGCTCGATCGCGGCCTGCTCGAACTCGAGGGCGTCGGAGGCGGCGTTCATCCGGTCGGTCAGGTCGCGGGCGATGTCCTTGTAGCGGCCGCGGAGGAAGTCGATCACCCCGTCGATGCCCCGGCGGTACTCGTCGGGGGAGACGTAGCCGACGCAGGGGGCATCACACCGCTTGATGTGGTAGTCGAGGCAGGGCGAGCCGGACCGGCGTCCGGGCTCGGGGCCGGTACACGACCGGAGCATGAACACCTTCGAGAGGGTGTCGAGCGTCCCCCGGACCCGCTTGGCGCTCGAGTAGGGGCCGAAGTAGACGCGGTCGCGGCGGTGGCGCTCGCGGGTGAAGTAGACCCGGGGGAACTCCTCGTCCATCGAGATGGCGATGAACGGGTACGACTTGTCGTCGCGGAGGCGAATGTTGAAGCGGGGCTTGTACTGCTTGATGAAGCTCTGCTCGGTGAGAAGAGCCTCGGCCTCGGTCCCGACGACGACGCACTCGACCGAGGCGACCTCGGCGATCATCGTCCCCGGACCGAAGCCGTTCGAGCTCCGGCCGGAGAAGTGGGAGGCGACGCGCTTGCGGACCGAGTTGGCCTTGCCGACGTAGATGACCTTGCCGGCGGCGTTGCGGAACAGGTAGACGCCCGGCTGGTCGGGGAGCTTCCGGCGCTGGTCGGCGAGGGCGGTCGAGGTGGCGGTGGGCATCAGGATCGAGGATACGCGGCGCCTTCGGGGCGGCGAGATCTCCGGGTTAGGGGGCCGCGCCGTGGGTATACGGACGCGACCTCACCCGCCCGCCCCCTACGCCCACCCGGTGCCCGCCATGCGCCTCGCCGCCTTCGGACTCCTCATCGCCGCCATCCTCTTCCTCGCCAGCGGGGGGCACCTGCTGTTCCTCCCCCTGTTCTTCGTGCTGCCCCTCGGGGGCCTGCTCGGCGGGCGCCGGGGCCGGAGGAGGACGCGGCGATGGTGAGCGCCCGGCGGCTGTCCGGTGCCGTGTGGTGGACCGGCCTCCTGGCCGCGGCGGCCGCGCTCGTCCTGGGCCTGGGGCCCGGCCCGACGGCGCCCGTTCCGGCGTCGCGG
Source organism: Solirubrobacteraceae bacterium (assembly GCA_034664545.1). Classification (GTDB taxonomy): domain Bacteria; phylum Actinomycetota; class Thermoleophilia; order Solirubrobacterales; family Solirubrobacteraceae; genus Palsa-513. The sequence goes on along the minus strand of JAXDHK010000222.1, from coordinate 442 downwards.
GACCGGTGCGGCGTCCAGCTCGTGCGCTTCGGGGGCCGGGGGTTCAGCCTCGGGTCGCGGCCGACCTTCAGCCGGCCGGTCAGCCGGTTCGGCGGGCGGACGCCGAGCCGGTCGCGGGGCATCCTCCGGCGCATCGGGCACGCCCTCGCCCTGGCCGCCCTCTTCCACTTCCTGTTCGCCGGAAGCGGGGGGCTCGGGTTCCTCGTGCTGCTGGTCGTGGTCGTCGGCCTCTTCGTGCTCGCCTCCCGCCGGCGGCGGCGGCGGGCCTACCCGGGCTGGTGAGCCGGCCGCCGGGTGGCGCACGCGCGCCGACCGGGCGTCAGGATCACCTCATGCGGCGAGCCCCCCACCTCGTGTCGGCCGCGGCGGTCGCGCTGGCCGGATCCGTCGGGTTGAGCTCGGGCGGGCCGGCCCGGGCGTCGAGCTGCATGCCGGTCCCGGG
>JAXDHK010000221.1:0-9797 GCA_034664545.1 Solirubrobacteraceae bacterium | reverse complement strand
CCCGGAGCGCCTATCATCACGCGATGACGACGATCCTCCGGCGGACCGGAGCGCAGACCGAGGTGGCCGAACTGGCCCGGTCGGCGGGGCGCCGGCTCGTCGCCCGGCGGGCGGGTCTCAGGGCCGGGGCCGGCCGCGACGAGCAGCTCGACGCCGCGCGGCGCCTGGGCCTGAGCGCCGAGCAGGCCGAGGCGCTGGCCGGCGCGGGCCCGGCGGCGGCCGGGGACCTCCTGACCCTCGGGGTGGCCCTGGCCCGACTCGAGGGGGCGCGGGCCCCGGCCCCCCGGGCGGGAGACCGGGAGTGACCGGGGACCCGAGCCCGGCGGACCCGGTCCTCCCGGAGCTGCGCGACGCCCTCCTCGGGGAGGTGGGACGGGTGGTCGTGGGCCAGGACGAGGTGGCGGAGCTGATCCTGGCCGCGGTGGCGATCGGGGGTCACGTGCTGCTCGAGGGCGTCCCGGGGGTGGCCAAGTCCCTGCTGGCCGAGGCGATCGCCCGGACCCTGTCGGTCGACTTCGCCCGGGTCCAGTTCACCCCGGACATGCTCCCGTCGGACATCACGGGGACGATGACCCTGCGGGCCGGTGAGCTGTCGTTCCGGCCGGGGCCGATCTTCACCAACGTGCTCCTGGCCGACGAGATCAACCGTACCCCGCCGAAGACCCAGGCGGCCCTGCTCGAGGCGATGCAGGAGCGCCAGGTCTCGGTCGAGGGCGTCGCCCACCCCCTGCCCGACCCGTTCCTGGTCCTGGCCACGCAGAACCCGATCGACTACGAGGGGACCTACCCCCTGCCCGAGGCCCAGCTCGACCGCTTCGTGGCCAAGCTCGAGGTCGGCTACCCCGACGAGGAGCAGGAGCGGGCGATGCTCTCGCTCGGTCACCGGGGCCTCGTCCCGGCCCGCCTGGACGACGTGCGGGCGGTCGCCGGACCGGACGACCTGCGGCGCATCCGGGCCGAGGTCGACCGGGTGAGCGTGGCGGACCCGGTGCGCGACTACGTGGTCGCGGTCGTGCGCCGAACCCGCCGGCTCCCGAGCGTGTCGCTGGGCGCCTCCCCCCGGGCGGCGGTCCACCTGCTCGCCCTGGCCCGGGCGATGGCCGGGCTCGCGGGGCGGACGTTCGTGATCCCCGACGACGTGATCGGCGTGGCCCCGGCGGTGCTCCGCCACCGGATCATGATGTCCCCGGAGGCCGAGCTCGAGCAGTACACGAGCGACGAGGCGATCAGGACGGCCCTGGCCGAGGTTCCCGTCCCGCGATGAGCCCGACCCCCCGGGCGGCGGCCATGCTGGCCGTGCTCGGCCTGCTCGTCCTGGTCGTCCCGCCGGCGGTCGCCGTCCTCGCCGGGGCGGCGCTGCTCGGGGCGATCGCGGCCGACGCAATCCGGGTCCGGCGGGCGCCGGCGGTCGAGCGCGAGGTGAGCCGGGTGGTCGTCCGGGGGACGCCGGTGAGGCTGCGGGTGCGGGCCGACGAGCGCGGGGGCCGGCGGGTGCGGGTGCGCCAGGCGACGCCGGCTGACGTCCGAGTCGAGCCCGAGGCGGCGAACGGGGAGCTCGAGGCGACGCTGACCGGGGTGCGCCGGGGCCGCCACCGGCTGCCGGGGGTGGCGAGCGTGAGCCTCGGCCCCCTGGGGCTCGCCCGACGGCACCACCCGGACGGGCCGGCGCAGGAGCTGCTCGTGTACCCCGACCTGCCGGGAGCGCGCCGGCTGGCCCTGCTCGTGCGGCGGGGGGCGCTGACCGGCGGCCACGCCGCGCGGGGACCGCTGGGGCTGGGGACGGAGTTCGAGTCGGTCCGCGACTACCTGCCCGACGACGACGTCCGCCAGCTGAACTGGCAAGCGAGCGCGCGCCTGGGGCGGCCGATGAGCAACCAGTACCGGATCGAGCAGGACCGGGAGATCATCTGCCTGGTCGACTCGGGGCGTCTGATGGGGACGCCGGTCGGGGACCGGACCCGCCTGGACGCGGCGCTCGACGCGGTGACCGCGGTCGCCGTGGTGGCCGACGAGCTCGGCGACCGGTGCGGGGCGATCGCCTTCGACAGCGAGATCCGAGCCGAGCTGCGACCGAGCCGGCGGGGGGGTCGGCTGGTGGTGAGAGCGCTCTTCGACCTCGAGCCGACGCCGCGCGACAGCGACTTCGAGCTGGCCTGCGCCCGGGTGGGGGCCTCGCGGCGGGCGCTGGTCCTCGTCTTCACCGACCTCGTCGACCTCGCGGCGGGGCGGTCCCTGCTGGCTGCGGCCCCGGTGCTGACCCGCCGCCACGCGGTGGTGATCGTCAGCGCCGAGGACCCCGACCTCCGCCGGGCGGCGGCGCGCCGGCCGGAGAGCCCGGCCGAGGTCTACGAGACGGTGGTCGCGGTCGACGTCCTCGAGGCGCGCCTGGCGGTGGCCGCCCAGCTGCGGCGCCGGGGAGCGGCGGTGATCGAGGCCCCGGCCGGGCTGATGGGGCGCCGGTGCGTGGAGGCGTACCTGAGCGCCAAGGCGCGGGCGCGGCTCTGATCGGTCATTCCGGAGCGGCCTCGGGTGGGCGGGGGGCGCGGGCGGGGGCACGGGCGGGATCGGGGTCGGCCAGGGCCGGGGCCGGGCGGCCGCGCCAGAGGACGAGCGACCAGTAGATACCGGCGAGGCCGACGCCGACGGCGAGGGCGGTGCCGAGGCCGACCCCGCGCGGGGTGAGGAACCCCTCGGTGAGGCCGGCGAGGACGAGCCAGGCGGCGGTGCCGAGGACGAGGACGACGGCCTCGCGCGCCCCGACGCGGAGCGACTCGAGCCGGGTGACCGGGCCGGGGTCGATGATCGCCCAGGCGATCCGCAGGCCGGCGCAGGCGCTGACGGCGATGCAGGAGAGCTCGAGCAGGCCGTGGGGGGCGACGTAGCGGACGAACGTCTGGAAGTTGCCGTTGTCGAGGGTCAGACCGGCGAGGACGCCGAGGAGGATGCCGTTGTAGGCGACGACGAGGAGCGTCGCGATGCCGAGGGTGAGGCCTCCGGCGAAGGCGACGAAGCTGACGCGGATGTTGTTGGTGAAGATCTCGCTGGCCAGGGACGCCTGGGTCCCGGCCGCCAGATGGGCGTGGGCGACGGTCGGACCGGCGGCGGCACGGAACTGGGAGGGCACGAGCCCGACCGCCGCCCCGGGGTCGGCGAGGGCCCAGCCGCCGGCGAGGAGGGCGGGGGCGATCAGGGCGATCCAGGCGAGGGCGAGGGCGCCGGGCCGGCGGCGGACCTCGCGCCAGTAGCCGGTGGCGAGAAAGGCGCGGAGGGCCCGGTGGCGGGTCCGGCGGCCGTACACGGCCTGGCGGCCGTCGCGGACGAGAGTCTCGAGCCGGTCGACGACCGTCTCGCCGGGGAAGCGCCGGCGGGCGAGGGCGAGGTCGGCGGCGGCGCTGCGGTAGAGGGCCCCGAGCTCGAGGGCCCCGGCGGGACCAAGGCGCTCGGGCCGGCCGCGGGCCCGGCGGAGGGCGTCGCCGAGCCGCTGCCAGTCAGGCTCGCGTGCGGTCAGGAAAGCATCTAGCGTCATCGTCGTGGACCTCGACGATTTCATCACGCTGGCCACCCCGGAGGGGATCGAGCTGGAGATGAGCCTGGCCGGGGTCGGCTCGCGGGCGATCGCCGGGGGCACCGACCTGGTGTTCCGGCTGGTTCTGATCGGGGCGCTGGCCGCGGGGCTGGGCGCGGCCGGCGACTTCGGGACGGCGGTGTTCTCGATCGGGTCGTTCGCGGTGTTCTTCGGCTACGACGTCCTCTTCGAGGTCCTGGGCCGCGGCCGGACGCCGGGAAAGCGGCTGTCGGGGCTGCGGGTGGTCCAGAGCGACGGCCGGCCGGTAGACCTCCGCAGCAGCGCCGTCCGCAACCTGGCGCGCCTGATCGACGGGCTGCCGCTGTTCTACGTCCCGACCGTCGTCTCGATCCTGGCCACGCGGAACAACCAACGCCCGGGCGACCTCGCGGCCGACACGGTGGTCATCCGGTCACCGAGACGGGCGAGCCGGCGGGCCACCCGGCGGGCGCGGGCGGGGGCCGGGGCCCGGCCCGACCGGGAGGGGCTGGCCGCGGCGGCGGACGGGTGGGACGTCAGCGGGATCAGCGCCGCGGAGCTGGCGGTGGTGCGGCGGTTCCTCGAGCGCCGGGACGCCCTGGCCCCGGAGGCGCGCCGGGCACTGGCCGGCCGTCTGGCCGACGGGCTGCGTCCGCGGGTGAGCGGAGCCGGGGCCGGGGGATCGGCCGAGGGCTTTCTCGAGGGGCTGGCCGCCGCCAAGACGGCGCGGGGGGAGCGGCTTGCGCGGCCGGGGCAGCAGGACTAGCCTGGTTGGCGCGGGACGGTCCGGGCAATTATCGGCAGGGGGATTTTCTGATGGCTACGACGCAGGATCCATTTGCGGCACCCAGTGCCCCGGCGCGGAGTGGTCCCTCGGGCCCGCGGGCCGGTTTCTGGCAGCGGTTCGGGGCCTACCTCCTCGACGGGATCCTCCTCGGCGTGCTCAACCTCATCCTGACCGCGGTCCTCGGGACGGCCGGGTACATCCTGGCGATCGTCGCCGGCATCGCCTACTTCGTCTACCTCGAGGGCGGATCGACCGGGCAGACGCTCGGCAAGCGGGCGCTCGGGATCCGGGTCGTCTCCTTCGACACCGGGGGACCGATCGGCTACGGACGGGCCGGGATCCGGTACGTCGGGAAGATCGTCTCGGCCATCTTCATCCTTCTCGGCTTCCTGTGGATGCTCTGGGACCGGGAGAAGCAGACCTGGCACGACAAGATGGCCCGGGACGTGGTGGTGCCGGTCACCGCCTACCCGGTCGGCCCGGCACCGGCCGCGGACCCGCCCTACCCGGAGGCCCCGTTCGGCCGGTGAGGCCGCCGAAGCCCGAGCCGCCGGTCGTCGCGTTGGTGACCGGCGCCTCGAGTGGGATCGGGGAGGCGACCGTCCGGCGCCTGGCCCGGGAGCCGGGGGTCGAGCTGATCCTGGTCGCCCGGCGGGAGGAGCGCCTGGAGGCGCTCGCCTCGGAGCTCGGCGTGCCGACCAGGATCCTCGCCGTCGACGTGACGGATCCGGACGCCCCCGAGCGGATCCTCGCCGCCGTCGGCGGGGGACGCGACCGGTTGAACCTGCTCGTCAACAACGCCGGGGCCGCCTGGCGGGCGACGTTCGCCGAGGGCGGGCACGCCAACGTCCGGCGGACGATGGAGCTGAACTTCGACGCCGTGGTGCGGCTGACCGAGGCCCTCCTCCCGAGCCTGCGGTCTTCGGCCCCGAGCGCGATCGTCAACGTGGCGAGCACGGCGGGGCGGGTCGCCCGCGGGGGGAGCGGGGCCTACTCGGCGAGCAAGTTCGCCCTGGTCGGCTGGTCGGATGCCCTGCTGGCGGAGGAGCGGGCGCACGGAGTCCACGTCGGGCTGGTGCTGCCGGGATTCATCGTCACCGAGGGCTTCCCCCAGCGCGAGCTCGTCGATCGGCGGCTGACCGGGTGGTTGGTGGGGAGCGTCGAGGCGGTGGCCGAGGCGATCGTCGACGCCGGGCTGCGGGGTCGGGCCGAACGCTACGTACCCCGGCCCTACGCGCTCGCCGGCATCGCCCGGCTGCTGGCCCCGGGCCTCGTCCGGGGATTCCTCCTCGGGGGCGGGGCCGCGGCCCTGACCACCCGGACCGCCGGGGATGAGGCCGAGAAGTCCGGCCCGGGTGCCTACTCGGCCTGACGGCCGAGGAGGGCGACGAAGCGGTCGATGCGGCGGCGCTCGTCCTCGGAGAGGGCGCCGTCGACCTCGACGAGGAGGGTCATCGGACCCCGGTCTCGGGCCCAGGCGCGGGCCGGGTCGCTGAAGGCGCTCCCGACCCAGATCAGGGGAAGGGAGCCGGCGTGGGCGATCACCGTCTGCTCCTGGAGCTCGGGGGTGTCCTCGCGGCGGATGACCCGGACGGCGAAGAGGTCGAGGGCGTGGGCGACGGCGTCGATGGCGGTCATCCCGCCGGCGTCGAGGAGAAGCGCGACCTCGCCGTCCCGGAGCATCTCGGGCGCCCAGCCCCGGCGGGCCCCGTCGAGCGCCGAAGGGCCGCAGACGAGGCGAAAGATCGGGGTGGCCACCCCGGGGAAGCTAGCCGATCCCGAGCGTGAGGATCTGGAGCGACTCGGTCGAGACGGAGCTCTTGTCGGGCCGGACGTGGACGACCAGGAAGGCGATCAGGCTCCGCTGGTGGGCCTGGGCGTAGTCGCGCAGGGCGAGGCCCTGCTGGTTCAGCGAGAAGTTGAGCGCCGGGCCGGTGGGCGAGATGTGGCTGAGGACGTTGGCCATCGTCGTGAAGCCGTCGCCGCGGGGGAAGCCGGGGTTGCCGGGACGGATCTCCTTGGCCCGGAGGACGATGCGCAGGCCGGCGCTGCACGTCGACCTGAACCCGGCGCCGGGCTTCCCGGTGAGGGTGGCGGCGAGCCCGTCGAGCACGGCGCGGGCGGTCGCCGCCGGGTTGCACGCGGTCGGAGCCGAGCCTCCGGGGCCGGTGGTCGAGGGCAGCGTGGAGGATCCGGGGATGCCGGGAGCGGCGGTCACGTCGACCGACTCGTTGGCGTCGTTGCAGCCGCTCTTCACCGGGCCGTTGACGTGATCCCCGGTGTACCGGGCCTCCCAGTGATAGGTGCCGGCGACCGGGGGGCTGTAGGCCTCGGAGGTGACCGAGGCCGGATCGGAGATGGCGACGGTCGAGCGGAAGACGACCCCGCCGGAGCAGGTCGGATCGTTCGGGGGGAAGAGCCCGAACTCGATCGAGCCGGTCGGGTTCTTCCCGCCGGTGAGGGTCGCCGTGTCGGTGACCGTCCCGCCGACCTGGACCCCCGGGGAGGCGGTGGTGGTCAGGGTGGGCGTGACCTCGGTGACGAGCACCGACTCGTTCTGGGAGTTGCACTTGCTGGTGGCCGGGGCGTAGACGCTGTCGCCGGTGTAGTCGCCGACGTAGCGGTAGGTCCCGGGGAGGGTGGGGGTGAAGGGGCCGGAGAGCGTGTTCAACCGGGTGACGGGCACGGTGCTCGTGAAGACGGGGGTGGTCGAGCAGTTGGGGTCGTCGGGTCCGTAGAGCCTGAAGGTGATCGACCCGGTGGGCTTGGGGCTGAACGGGTCGCCGAGCACCGAGCCGGTGTCGCTGATCGTCCCGCCGAGGTTGACCGACGGGGAGGCCTGGGTGACGAACTGGAGCGACTTGGTCCCGGTCGCCGGGGCGGCCGTGGCGGGGACGAGGGCCAGGGACGCGGCGAGGAGGCCGAGCAGCGCGGCAAGCCCGACCCTGGTCGGCCTGCCCGGTATGAATCGGTGTGCTCGCATGATCCCCTCTCCTGACCGTGGACTCGCCGGACCGGCCTGCGGCGAGACCGAGCAATATACGACAGCAAACGCGGGTGCGCGCCGGTCGCCCCCTGCTTCCGGGGGCCGGGGCCTGTCGGCGGTCCCTGGTCTAGGCGCCGGTGCTGAGGGCCGACCAGACGTCGAGCTTGGTCGCCACCCGGTCGCAGACGTCCCGGCTGACGTCGGTGGTCGACGCCTGCCCGCCGAGGTCGGGGGTCCGGACGCCGGAGGCGGTCCCCTCGAGCACGGACTCGTAGATCGCCCGGGAGGAGAGCCCGGCGCCGGGGTGACCGGCGAGGCCGGCGTGGTGGAGGACGGCGGCGCAGGCGAGGAGCATGGCGACGGGATTGGCGACGTTCGTCCCGTAGAGGGCGGGGGCCGTCCCGTGTGGGGCCTCGGCCATGGCGACGGCGGTGTCGTAGTCGTGGTTGAAGGCGAGGAGGACGGACTCGGCGCCGGCGATCGAGCCGAACATGGGCATCACGAGGTCCGACAGGCAGTCGCCGTCGCGGTTGAGGGCGGGGATCACGAGCGGGGAGTCGGCGGCTCCGCTGATCAGACCGGCGTAGGTGGCGTCGATCAGGACCGGCGAATAGGGGGTCTCGGGGTGGCGGCGGCCGGCGGCGTCGAGCTCCTCCTTGAACATCCCCTCGTAGATCGGGGAGACGGTCCACTTGGGCCCGCCGTAGACGCGGCCGCGGATGGCCGCCGCCGTGCGGAAGGCGTACTCGGCGACGGCGTGGCAGGTCGACCGGGAGATCCGCTCGGTCCGGAAGGCGACCTCGTCGGGGCCGGAGCCCTCACGCCACTGCTTGGCCCCGTAGGCCCCGTCGACGGCCATGCGGACGACGGCGATGGGGAAGTGGATGCCGGCGATCGGCGTGATCCCGGGGATGCGCCGGCCCGTCCGGATGATCACCTTGCCGCCGATCTCCTCCCGGAGGATGCGGTTGGGCGAGCCGACGTCGTCGGCGCCCTCGGGGGTGATGGTGGCGGCCTTGATGCCGAAGCCGGCGTCGCGCATGGCCCGGGCCGCGTCGTGGACGATGTCGTTCCCGGTGGCGCGCCGGGCTTCGAGCGAGAGGTCGTAATGGACGAGGTCGATGTCGAGCCCGGAGACCTCGGGAGCGAGGACGGGGAGGGCGGCGTCGAGCAGTTCCTGCCCGGTCTCATCGCCTTCGAGGACCACGATTCGGAGCATCGGGCGGCTACCTTAGCGACGTGGGGTGACCGGGATGGCGAGTCCGGGTGGCCCGCCGGGCCGGACGGCGTTGGGGAGCGGCGGGGTGCCGGCTGCCGGGACCGGGATCGGGGCACCCAGAGCGGGGTGATCGCGTATCGTCGGCGGATGACCGAGCCGCCGGGAGTCAAGGGCCAGCAGCGCCGGATGTGGCAGCTCGGGGAGTACGCGACGTTCGCCGAGCGCCTGCAGCCGGCCTCGGACGCCGTGGTCGAGCGGATCGGGGTGAAGGAAGGCCAGACGGTGCTCGACGTGGCGACCGGGACCGGGAACGCGGCGATCGGGGCGGCGGCGGCGGGCGGCCGGGTCACCGGCCTCGACCTGACGCCGGAGCTCTTCGCCGCGGGTCGGCGGCGGGCCGAGGCGGGCGGGTGGGAGATCGAGTGGATCGCGGGGGACGCCGAGAGCCTGCCGTTCGGGGACGGGTCCTTCGACCGGGTGGTCTCGGTCTTCGGGGCGATGTTCGCCCCCGACCACCACCAGACGGCCCGGGAGCTCGTCCGGGTCTGCCGGCCGGGCGGATCGATCGGGGTGTGCGCCTGGACCCCGGAGGGGAGCTTCGGCCGGATGATCCGGCTGATCATGTCGCGGACGCCGCCCCCGCCGGACTTCAAGCCGCCGGCCCTGTGGGGCAACGAGGGCTACGTGACGGGCCTCTTCGACGGGCTGGGGGTCGAGCTGGCCTTCGAGCGTCGGCACGTCGACCTCGAGGACGAGTCGGCCGAGGCGTGGGTCGCCTACCTCGATCGGGTGTTCGGGCCGACGATCCTCGCCCGGACGGCGCTCGAGCCGAGGGGCGAGTGGGAGTCCCTCCGGGCGGAGCTCGTCGACCTCTACGACTCGCTCAACGAGAGCGGGGACGGCCGGCTCCTGGTCCGGCTCGAGTACCTGATGACGGTGGCCACGACCTAAGGCCGCGGGGATCAGTCGACGTGGAGGACGATCTTGCCGGAGACGGTCCGATCGAGCAGCGCTTGGACCTGCTGACCCGCGTCAGTCCAGCTGACCTCGCGGGCGATCGAGCAATCGAGCCGCCGGTCGGCGACGAGCCGGGCGAGAATCGTCAGGAGCCGGGTGCCGCCGCCGGTCGTGCGCTTGAGCTCGGGGAACACGAGCAGCCCGCGGACGCTCGCCCCGGGGGCCCGACCGAACAGCTCCCGGGTCGGGAAGCTCGTCTCGTCGGGGGTCGTCGAGGCGAACGAGACGACCGTGCCCCCGGGCG
>JAXDHK010000220.1:0-2706 GCA_034664545.1 Solirubrobacteraceae bacterium | reverse complement strand
CGACCCCGAGGGTGACCCCGTGGAGGACCGACCGGCTGGCGTAGCCCTTGGCCACGGCGTCCAGATTCACGAGGTTACGGGGCGTGCTCATCGTCCGAGACATCCTCGCGCGAACGCTCCCGTCGCGCCCCCGCGGCCTCGGAGGAGGGAAGCCCCCGCCCCCGTCCCGCCCCGCGGCCTCTCCGCGGAGGGAAGCCCCCCGCCACCCGCGTACGTGATAACGTACGCACGTATGGCAGCTGCCGACTCAGACCTCCGGCGGGCGAGCACCGTCGGCCCCCGGGTCCGCGCCCTCCGGGACGCCATGGGCCTGTCCCTGCGCGAGCTGGCGATCCGGTCGGGCGTGAGCGCCCCGATGCTCTCCCAGGTCGAGCGGGGCGAGACGAGCCCGACCCTCCAGGTCGCCGCCCGGATCGCCCACGGCCTCGAGCTGCGCCTGTCGCAGCTCCTGCGCCTCGACGAGGACGGGGCGGTCACCGTCGTGCGGGCGTCCGACCGGCGCCCGGGCGGCGACGCCCGGCGGGGGCACCGCTACGAGCTTCTGAGCGCTCCGCTGCCCGGGCAGCGGGCCGAGCTCTCCCGTCACACCCTGGCCGCCGGGGCGGCGACCGGGGGGCCGGAGGACCCGCCGATGCACGAGCCGGGCAGCCGGGAGACGGCGCTCGTCGAGCAGGGCCGGGTCGTCCTCGTCTGCGACGGCGACCGCCACGAGCTCGGTCTCGGCGACTGCGTGACCTTCGACGCCGACCTGCCCCACCACTTCGAGAACCCCGGTCCCGGGGAGGCGCGGCTCCTGGCCGTCCTCTCCGCCGGACTGCGCCGCAGCTGATCGCCGTACGAGAGGAGACCCCGATGCCGCAGACACTGCTCGAGAAGATCTGGTCGGCCCACGAGGTGGCGCCGGGGCTGCTCTTCATCGACCTCCATCTCGTCCACGAGGTGACGAGCCCCCAGGCCTTCGACGGGCTCCGGCTCGCCGGCCGACGGGTCCGCCGGCCCGACCGGACCCTGGCCACCGCCGACCACAACGTCCCGACCGACGGGACGCCGGTCGCCGCCCGGATCCGCGACCAGCTCTCCCGGGTCCAGGTCGAGACGCTCGAGCGCAACTGCGCCGAGTTCGGCATCCCCGTCTACTCCCTGGGCTCGGATCGCCAGGGCATCGTCCACGTGATCGGACCCGAGCTCGGGGTGACCCAGCCGGGGATGACGATCGTCTGCGGGGACTCGCACACGGCGACCCACGGGGCGTTCGGGGCCCTGGCCTTCGGCATCGGGACGAGCGAGGTCGAGCACGTCCTGGCCACCCAGTGCCTGGCCCAGCCGCGGCCGCGGTCGATGCGGATCCGCTACGACGGCGACCTCGGGTTCGGGGTGACCGCCAAGGACCTGATCCTCGGGACGATCGGCCAGATCGGCGTGTCGGGGGCCGCCGGGCACGTTGTCGAGTACGCCGGTCCGGCGATCTCCGCGCTGTCGATGGAGGGCCGGATGACCGTGTGCAACATGACGATCGAGGCGGGCGGGCGGGCCGGGATGGTGGCGCCCGACGACGTCACGTTCGACTGGTTCGAGCGCGACGGGCGGCCGGGAGCGCCGGCTGAGCTCGAGCCGGCGATCGCCGGGTGGCGCGAGCTCCAGACCGATCCGGGCGCCGAGTTCGACCGGGAGGTCGCGGTCGACGCGGCGGCGCTCTCCCCCCAGGTGACCTGGGGTACGACGCCGGGCATGGTCGTCGCGGTCACCGGGAGCGTCCCGTCCCCCGACGACTTCGACGAGGCGGGCGACCGGGAGGCGACCGAGCGGGCGCTGCGGTACATGGCGCTCGAGCCGGGGACCCCGATCGGGGACATCTCGCTCGACCGGGTGTTCATCGGCTCGTGCACCAACTCCCGGATCGGGGACCTCCGGGCGGCGGCGGCCGTCGTCGCCGGCCACCGGGTGGCCGGGAGCGTGAGTGCGATGGTCGTCCCCGGGTCCCAGCAGGTCAGCGCCCAGGCCGAGGCCGAGGGGCTCGACGAGATCTTCCGGGCCGCGGGATTCGACTGGCGGACGGCCGGGTGCTCGATGTGCCTGGGCATGAACCCGGACATCCTGGCCGCCGGGGAGCGGTGCGCCTCGACCTCCAACCGGAACTTCGAGGGTCGCCAGGGACGCGGCGGCCGGACGCATCTCGTATCCCCGGAGATGGCCGCCGCGGCGGCGATCGCCGGGCATTTCGTCGACATCCGCGACTGGGAGAGCTGAGCAAGATGGAGCCGATAACCGTGATCGCCGGCGGGGTGAGTCACCTCGACCGCAACGACGTCGACACCGACCAGATCATCCCCAAGCAGTTCCTCAAGCGGGTCGAGCGGACCGGCTTCGGGGAGTTCCTCTTCCACGACTGGGCCAAGGAGCCGGGGTGGAGCCTCCCGCGCAACCCGATCCTCGCCGCCGGGCGGAACTTCGGGTGCGGGTCCTCGCGCGAGCACGCCCCGTGGGCGCTCGAGGACTACGGCTTCCGGGCGGTCGTGGCCCCGAGCTTCGCCGACATCTTCTACTCGAACTCGACCAAGGTCGGCCTCCTGCCCGTCGTGCTCGGGGAGGACGACGTCCGGGCCCTCGGGGCGGCCGGGAGCGCCGAGGTCGACCTCGAGGCGTGCGAGGTCCGCTTCGCCGGGCGGACGGTCGCGTTCGAGATCGAGGCCGACCTCCGCCACCGGC
>JAXDHK010000219.1:0-6591 GCA_034664545.1 Solirubrobacteraceae bacterium | reverse complement strand
AACACCAGCAGCGTGGGAATCGAGAGGATCTCGTACTTGGCCGCCGTGCCCTGGTTGTCGTCGACGTTCAGCTTCGTGAACTTGACCCGGCCCACGTTCTGCCCCGCCAGCTCGTCGAGGATCGGCTCCATCACCCGGCAGGGGCCGCACCACGGCGCCCAGAAGTCGACGACCACGGGCTGGTCGGAGGCTTCCACCTCGCTCTGGAAGTTCGTGTCGCTGACTTCGACGATGTTGTCGTTCACTCGGGCTCCTTGGTCGGACGAACCGGGGTTACAAAGTATAGACGCGCCCCTGGCCGGGCCCCCGGTCAGCTCTGGGAAGGCAGCGGCCGCTCGCCGCCGGCGGCCTCGACCAGCCGGCCGCGTGCAGCCTGCAGCCGCAGCGCGGGCACCTCGCGCACGGCCTCGATCACGATCGAGCGGCTCATCTTGGACTGGCCGTGGGTGCGGTCGGTGAACGTGATCGGCAGCTCGACCACGCGGCCGCCCATCCGCAGCGTGCGATAGGTCAGCTCGATCTGGAACGCGTAGCCGCCCGCCCGCACGTTGCTCAGGTCGAGCGTCTCCAGCACCCAGCGGCGAAAGCACTTGAAGCCGCCGGTCAGGTCGCGGATGGGGACGCCGAGCACCGACCGGGCGTAGGCGCACCCGCCCCGGCTGACCACCCGCCGGACCAGGCCCCAGTCGGCGACGCGGCCCCCGGGGACGTAGCGCGAGCCGACGGCGAGGTCGGCGCCGGCGTCGACCGCGGCGAGGAGGCGACGGAGGTCGGCCGGGTCGTGGGAGAAGTCCGAGTCCATCTCGATCAACCGCCCGGCGCCCCGATCCAGGGCGTGGCGGAAGCCGGCGAGATAGGCCGGGCCGAGGCCCTCCCGGCGGTCGCGGTGGAGCACCTCGACCTCGGGGTGGACCGCGGCCAGGCGATCGGCGATCGCCCCGGTCCCGTCCGGGGAGGAATCGTCGACGACGAGCACCCGGAAGCCGGCGGGGGCCCCGGCCGCGAGCTCGGGCAGCGCGGCGGCGACGAGCGCCTCGATGTTCTCGGCCTCGTCGTACGTCGGCAGGATCAGCCATGCGGGGCCGGACATGGCGGCTTACCCTAGATGAATCGCCACGACCTCAAACACGATCATCGCCGCCGCCCTGGACGAGCTCGGAGACCTCTACGAGCTCGACGGGGCGGTCATCCATCGGGTCGTCGCCTACCGCAACGCCGCCAAGGCGGTGCGCGACGCTCCCGTCTCGGTCGCCGAGCTCGCCCGGGCCGGCCGGGTCACCGAGCTCGCGGGGATCGGCCAGACGCTCGAGCAGAAGATCCTCGCCCTGGTCGAGACCGGGACGATCCCGGCCGCCGAGAAGCTCCGCCAGCGCTTCCCGGCCGGGCTGCTCGAGATGACCGCGCTCCCGGGGCTCGGACCCAAGCGGGCGCGGCGACTCTTCGAAGAGCTCGGGATCGACTCGCTCGAGAGCCTCGGGCAGGCGGCCCGGGCCGAGCGCCTCCGGTCGGTCCGGGGCTTCGGCGAGAAGTTCGAGCGCTCTGTGCTCGACTCCCTGGCCGCCGCTGCCAACCCCGGCTCCAGAGCCACCCGACGCGTGCTGCTGGACCGTGCGCTAGCCGCGAGCGAGCTGATCGTCGACGAGCTCCGGGCCCGGGCCGGGGACCCGGGTGTCCGGATCGAGCTGGCCGGATCGGTCCGGCGGCGGGCCGAGAGCGTCAAGGACCTCGACGTGATCATCGCCGCCCGGGACCCGGGTCCCCTGCTCGACGCCCTCCCGGCGCTCGAGGCGATCGACTCGGCCGCGCGGACCGGGGAGCGGGCGGCCCGCGGTGTGACCCACACCGGGATGGCGGTCGACGTCCGGGCGGCCGCCCCCGACCAGTTCGGCAACCTCCTCCAGCACCTGACCGGCTCCGGGCGCCACAACGCGGCCCTGCGCGAGCGGGCCGTCCGGATGGGGCTCCGGGTGTCGGAGTACGGGGTCCTCGTCGAGGCGACGGGCGTCACCCACCGGTGCGCGACCGAGGCCGAGGTCTACGGCCTCCTCGGCCTCCCCTACATCGAGCCCGAGCTCCGGGAGGACCGGGGCGAGCTCGGTACGCCGGAGCCCCGGCTGATCGGGCTCGAGCACATCCGGGGGGACCTCCACTGCCACACGGTCGCCTCCGACGGCCGGAACACGATCGCCGAGATGGCCCGCGCCGCCGTCGCCCGGGGCTACGAGTTCCTGGCGATCACCGATCACTCGGCCAGCCACGGCTTCGGCAACCACGTCTCGCCGGACGACCTCCGCCGGCAAATCGAGCGGGTCCGGGAGATCGACGCCGGGATGCCGGACATCCGGCTGCTCGCCGGGAGCGAGGTGAACATCCTCCCGGACGGGTCCCCCGACTACGACGACGACCTCCTGGCCGAGCTCGACTGGGTGATCGCCAGCGTCCATACGGCGTTCGGCATCGGCAGCGAGGCGATGACGGCGCGGATGCTCACCGCGATCGGTCACCCGCTGATCGATGCGATCGGGCATCCGACCGGGCGGATGATCGAACGCCGGGCGCCCTATCCGGTCGACATGGACGCCGTGATCGCGGCCGCGGCCGCCTCGGGCACCCTCCTGGAGATCAACTCGAACCCCAACCGGCGCGACCTCGGGGAGGTCCACGCCCGCGCGGCGGTCCACGGGGGGGCGGGCCTCCTGATCAACTCGGACGCCCACTCGAGCGCCGGGTTCGCCGTCCTGCGCTACGGGATCTGGACCGCCCGCCGGGCCTGGCTGGCCCCGGAGGACGTGCTCAACACCCGGCCCTGGGACGAGCTCGTCGGGCGGCTCAAGCGGCCTCGCTGACGCCGGAGGTCAGCCGAGGGCGGGGAGCACGCGCTCGGCGACGAGGCGGTCGACGCTGGCCGGGGAGTACGCCTCGAGCGCCGCGGCGGCCGCCCGTCCGTAGCCGGCCCGGGGCGAGTCGAGCGCCGTCCGCAGACCGCCCGCCAGGTCGTCGCCCACCAGGCGGGAGTCGAGCCGGCGGGCGAGCGCGAGGGCGGCGTAGGGGCCGGGGGCGGCGTTGGTCACGAGCATGCACCCGTCGGCCAGGGCCTCGAGCTGGGCGATCCCGTAGTCCTCGCGGCGGGGGGCGGTGACGTAGACGCGGGCGCGGCGCAGGAGCGCGCGATAGGCGTCACGGTCGATCATCCCGACGACCCGGACCCCGGGTGGCGGCGCGGGGACGCCGGCCCCGGCCACGACGAGCTCCTCGCCCGGCCGCCGGGCCCGGGCCCAGGCGGCGAGCACGCGGTCGAGACCCTTCTTGGCGGGGTTGGCGGCGTAGGTGATGGCGGCGATGTCGCGGACCGCCGGGTGCGGGCCCGACGGGGCGACGGGGACGGGTACGACGATCGCCCGGCGCGCCCCGGCGAGGGCCTCAGCGAGGGCCCCGTCGCTCTGGGGCAGGACGAGCGGCGCCTGGGCCAGGCGGAGGCGCTCGAGCGGGCGCTGCCAGACGCCGTGGCGGCCGGGACGGTTGGCGGCGGCCGGGGCGTCGAACCGGATCGGGCCGGGGACGGGCCAGAGGAGGGCCGCCGTGGTGGTCGAGTAGATCACGGTCCGGGCCGGCTCGCGGGCCAGCGCCGCCCGGGCGGCGGCGCGGGCGGCCCGGGCCCAGAGGAGGTCGGTCAGCGCGAGGGTGCGGACGTCGGGCTGGGGCTCGGCCCGGGCGAGGACGACGCTTGCCCCGGCCCGGCGCAGGGCCCCGGCCAGCTCGTCGTCGGCGGCGCGCAGGCCGACGGTCGACCCGAGCGAGACGAGGAGGACATCGGTCACGCCGCCTGGCCGTCGCGCTGCGGAAGGTAGGCCTTGAACCCGGGGGTCCGGGTCAGCGAGATCGGCTGAAAGGGGGAGGTCGACTCGACGTGGAAGCGAGCGCCGTCGCGCTGCTCGATGGCCAGGACCGCGGCGTGCTGGCGGCGCCAGGCGAGGGCCCAGATGATGGCGAAGCCGGTGGCGATCCCCGGGACCTGAGGGGCGAGGAAGCCGGCGGCCGCGGCCATGACGGTCACGACCAGGAGGGGCCAGAGGCGGTTGAGGATGACCCGGGTCGGCTTCTGCTCGGGCAGGGTGGTCACGGCCCGGGCCGCGGCGAGGAGGCGCGCGATCGGGGGGCTCGTCTCGTTGCGCCGGCCGATGAAGGCGCCGACCAGGGTCGCCACCCCCCACCAGGCGAACGAGATCAGGGCGACGGTCGGGGCCCCGGTCTCCCCGGCGCCGATCACCGTCACCGCGGCGAGGGCGGTCGCGGCCCCGGCGCAGAGGAGCACCGTCGTCCTGAGGAAGTCCACGAAGGACACCCCGGTCTAACGCAGGAGGCCCTGGAGGACTTCGCGGACCCCGGCGGCTCCGTCGACCATCAGGTCGGCGGCCTGCTCGAGCTCGGGCGGGGTCTCGTCGGATCCGACGCCGACGCAGAGCGCCCCGTCGTCGAGCGCCGCCCGGAGGCCGCGGAAGGCGTCGATGTCGGTGAGGTCGTCGCCCATGTAGAGGCCGCGGGCGATCTCCTCGCCGGAGGCCGCCCGGCCGACCGGGGCGGCCAGGAGCCCCTCGACACCGCGGCCCTTGTCGATCGGGAGGGGCGGGCGGACCTCGAGCACCTTGCGCCCCCAGTGGATGTCGAAGCCCCGGGCCCGGGCTTCGGCCTCGACCTCGCGCAGGGCGGCCAGCGCCGCGTCCTCGTCGGGTGCCCCGCGCCAGTGGAAGGCGGCGATCGGGCCCTTGTCCTCGAAGCGCACGCCGAGGCGGCCGAGCTCGGGGGTCTCGGCGGTCGCCGCGAACGCCCGGATCCTCTCGATCCACGGCGCGACCTCCGGGTCGAGCTCGACCTTGGTGGCCCCCGGGGCCAGGCGCTCGCAGCCGTGGTTGCCGACGTAGGCGATCGAGTCGATCGCGACGATCTCCCGGGCCACGGCGGCCGGACGACCGCTGACGCAGGCGACCGTCCCGTAGCGGTGGGCGATCTCGATCAACAGGGCCCGGGTGGGCTCGTCGACGCGGGCGTCGGAGGCGTGGCGGACGATCGGCGCGAGGGTGCCGTCGACGTCGAGCAGGATCGCCGAATGGGACGGGTCCTCGCACAGCGGCCGCAGCGCCTCGGCCAGGGTGGCTGCCGTGGGCACGGCATCTAGTATGGCGCGCATGCCGACCGCCCGATCGCTCCGGCTCGCGGGGATCGGGACGGCGGGCGGGCTGGTCAGCGGCCTGTTCGGAGTCGGGGGCGGCTCGGTCATCGTTCCGCTCCTGATCATCTGGCTCGGCTACGGCGAGCGCGAGGCGACCGGGACCTCGCTGGTGGCGATCGTCCCGACCGCCGCGGTCGGCATGGGCGTCCAGGCCCTCTACGGGAACGTCCGCCTCGGCGAGGGGCTCCTGATCGGACTGCCGGCGCTCGGGGGGGTGGTGCTGGGGACCTACCTCCAGCAGCGCATCCGGGCCCGGACCGTCTCTTTCCTCTTCGCCGCCCTGCTCGTCGCCGTGGCCGCCGACCTCGTCGTCCGGTGAGCGGGGGTCAGGTGATCGAGCTGGTGGTGATCGGGCTGGTGGCCGGGATCACGTCGGGGATGCTCGGCGTCGGCGGGGGCGTGCTCTTCGTCCCCGGGCTCGTCTTCGTCGCCGGCCTGTCCCAGGTCGATGCCGAGGCGACCTCGCTCCTGGCGATCATCCCGGTCGCGCTGCTCGGGGCCTGGCGCCAGCGCCGGTACGGGAACGTTCGTCTCGGCGACGGCGTCCTGATCGGGCTGCTCTCCCTGGCCGCCGCGGTCGCCGGCGTCGCCCTGGCCAACGTCCTCTCGGGGAGGACGCTCCGGGTCCTGTTCGCCGTGCTCATGCTGGGCGTCGCCGTCCAGTTGGTCCGCGAGGCCCGCCGGCCGGCCGACTCGGTCTGACGGGCGGCTCCTCGCCCCGGGTATCCTGGTCGGAGCATGGGTCTCGAGAATCCGCTCCACATCGCGATCATCGTGATCGTGATCCTGCTCGTCTTCGGCGCCAAGCGGCTCCCGGAGATCGGCCGGTCGCTCGGCGAGGGCATGCGCGGGTTCAAGGACACGGTGTCCGGCGCGACGACGACCGAGCCCGAGAAGAAGCTCCCGCCTCCCGCCCCGGCGGCGGCCCCCGCCCCGGCGGTGGCCCCCGCCCCGGCACCCGCCGCTGCTCCCACCCCCCCGGCTGCGGCAGACCCCCCGCCGCCGGCCGCCGCCGCCGCCCCGGCCGCCGCTGCCGCTCCCCCGGCTGCGGCAGCCCCCCCTTCGGCCGCCGCCGGGACCGAGCCTCCCCCGCCCGAAGCGGGCTAGGAGCCGGTCAGAGCTGCTTGGGGACCGCCCGCGCCCGGCCCGGGGCGGTGCGGAAGACCCGGTCCCAGTAGGGGGCGCTGACGCCGAAGCCGGTCGTGTCGTCCTGGAAGTGGTGGCGCATGTGGGCCTCGCGGAGCATCCGCCCGAGGCGTCGGGTGGGCCGGGCGTGGTGGACGTAGTAGTGGGTCATGTCGTAGATCAGGTATCCGGCGATGAACCCGGCCTCGATGCCCGGGGCGTAGCGGCTCCCGAAGACG
>JAXDHK010000218.1:0-6054 GCA_034664545.1 Solirubrobacteraceae bacterium | reverse complement strand
GATCAGAACGCCGGTGTAATTGTGAAAAGGCATGCCGAAGAGAACGGAGCCGAAGCGGCCGATGCCCCGCAGAGCGCTGACAGCGATTCCGTTGCCGAAGCGCAGCGCGATCAGGTCAGCGCATGCGGAGATCCCTGCGAAGGTGGAGAAGGCGGAAAGGACCCACGAGCCCATCGACATTGCGCTCTGCGGCTTGAAGACGCGCAGCATATTCAGGAATCGCGAGGGGCGTCCCAGATCGGCAATCAGGAGAATGGAAGAGAGAGCCGCGCCGCTCACGGCCATCCACCTCGCGCGTTGCGCAAGCTCGCGGTCGCCGCCGAGCAAATCAGCAAGCGAGCCGATAACGCCGAGTGAGCCGCTCGCACCGCCAACAAAGAAGTACAACGGAACCAAGGGCGTCCACTGCGGCTCCTTGAGGAGCGGCTTCTGGTAGTAGCCGTTCTCGGGCGACGCGATGGGTAGCGGTGATCCGCCCGGCCGGATACCGGGCAAGGAGACGCGCCCCTTTTCTTCGGCCTGCTGTCGAATCGCCTCCAGCCGCGACTCGCGTGGATCGGGCTGCGCGAAGGCGTCCATCACCGGCCTCCATTCCCGGAGCGGCGCCAGAGAAGAAAGAACACTGTGACGCCGGCGACCATCGCCAATGCCTCCATTGCCGCGGATTTCCAGGCATCCTGGAGATAGATGATCGGCACCTCCGGCTGTGGTGGCAGATTGTAGGTCTGGGGCTTGCCGCGGATCAGGAACAGCGAGTGGATTCCGCCGACGCTGGTATCGACCGGATTGTAAAGCTGCGCATCTTGCATGCCGCGGCCGTGAAGGGTCTCGAGCCGCCGGGTGGCTTCGGATCGCAGATCGTCGAGTAAGCCGAACTTGATGGATTCCGTGGGACACGCTTTGGCGCATGCGGGCTGGAGACCAGCTTTCTGCCGGTCAGTGCAGAAGGTGCACTTGAATGCGCGACCGTCCTGCTCGTTCTTCTGCACGACTCCGAACGGGCAGGAGATGACGCAGTGGCCGCAGCCATTGCAGATATCCGGCTGCAGATACACGCCGCCGAACTCGGTGCGAACAAGCGCGCCGGTAGGACAGGCCTCCAGGCAGCCTGCGACCTCGCAGTGTTTGCAGACGTCGGAGGAGAACTCCCAGGAGACCTGCGATGCATCGTTGCCGCCGACACCTGGCTCCGGCGTGCCCTCGACAAACTTCACATGCCGCCAGGTGGAGTGGCCAAGTGCCATGGTGTTGTCGTAAGAGAAGCCGCTGAGCTCCAGGCCGTCGGCGTCGATGCCATTCCATTCCTTGCAGGCGACCTCGCATGCCTTGCAGCCGATGCAGATCGACGTGTCGGTGAAGAACCCGACCCGGGGCGGCGGGTCGCCGTAGCCGGAGTCGGCCGCCGGGTTCCCCGACTCGTGGAGGCTCAGCCGGTACCCCCGACCGGCGGGGCCGCCGTCCGGCCCCGGCTCGGTTGGATCCTCTCGCGCTCCCACGGCTGCCCCCTCGGCGGTTGCCCGGTCGACCGCTCGAGCTACCCGGGACCGGCTCCCGTCAATCCGGGTCGGTGGCCCCGTCGACGCCGGGGGCTGGGCTCAGAGGCCCTGGGCGAACGTGTAGGGGACCGGGGCGACCTTCGTCCCGACGTCGAGCTGGATCACCGAGTGGGCGCCGAGCGGGATCGTCCGGGGATCCCCGGTGAACGGGCGGCCGTTGACGAACGCGGTGACCGGACCGGTGGCCGTGGCCACCCGGGCGGCGCTGAGCGGCTGGTTCCAGACGTCGAAGTAGTTGCCGAGGGTGAACGTCCGCCGGATCGGAGACTCGATGTGGACGATGCCGTCGGCCGTATGGCTGTGGAGCCAGTAGAAGCACGAGCCGGCGGACACGAACGGGCCGTCGGTCGTCTGGTCGACCTGGCGCGGGGGGGCGATGCCGATCCCCTCGGGGACCGTCGCCGGGGCGCCGGCGACGAAGACGGCGAGGTGGGCGTGGATGTGGAAGAGGACCTGCTCCTGGGTCTCGCACCGGATCCCGTCGACGGTGATCCCGACCGCCTCGTCCTGGGTGCCGCCGAGGGCGACGGGTGTCGTCGCCGTGGTCGCCGTGGACTTCCCGGCGCCGGCGCTCCCGCCGCAGGCCGCGAGCAGGAAGGTGGCGGCGAGGACGCCGGCCCGGGCGAGGCGGCGCCGGGCGCCCGGGGTTCGGGCGACGCCGGGTCGGTGCTCGGTCGTGGGGTCTCGACGGTCCATGGCCGGGGGCGAATGTATCCGATGGGGGGTCGAGGCGACCGCCGATCAGGCGGCGTCCGGGGCCAGCTCCCCGTGCGGGGCCGACTCCGAGCCGACCGGCCGGCGAGCGGCGCCGGGGCCCCGAGACGGCCGGGGCCGGTCGGGCACGGCGAGCGCGGCGACGATGCCCAGGCCGAGGGCGATGGTCGAGGCGAGGAAGGCGAGGCTGTACCCGCGGACGGTCGGCTGGCCGTGGGCGACGTGAGCGGCGATGAACGTGGCTCCGACCTGGGCGCCGAGCGCCCCGCCGACGGTCCGGACCACGGTGTTCATGCCGGTCGCCACCCCGGTCTGCTCGGGGGTGACCGCCTCGACGATCAGGTTTCCCATGGCCGCGAAGGCGAGCCCGATGCCGATCCCGAGGAACGCCGTCGAGACGTAGAAGTTCCACGGGTGCGCGTGGAGGAAGAAGAGGAGCCCGAAGCTCCCCATGGCGAAGACCGAGCCGGCGACGAGGGCTCGCTTTGAGCCGTAGCGCTTGGCGATCCGCCCGGCGAGGCCGCCGACGAGGATCAGCATCATCGTCGCCGGGAGGAGGAAGAGCCCGCCGCCGGTGATCGACGCGCTGAAGCCGAAGCCGGCGGTCGACCGGGTCTCGACGAACTGGGGGACGAGGATGAACGACGAGAACATCCCGGCCCCGAGGAGGAAGGCGGCGAGGTTGGTCGTCCACACCCCGCGCAGGCGCATCATCTTCATGTCGACCAGCGGATACCGGCTGCGGAGCTCGACGAGCACCCAGACGGCGAGGATCGCGAACCCGGCGGCGATCAGGCCGAGCGTCCGCGGGGACCCCCAGCCCCAGGCGCTGGTCTGGCTGACGGCGATCAGCACGGTCGAGAGCCCGGCGCCGAGGAGGACCGCCGCGATCCAGTTGATCCGCCCGGGAGCCCGGACCGGGGACTCGGGGACGAGCCGCCAGGTGAGCACGGCCGAGGCGGTGATGGCGACGAGGGGAATCCAGAACAGCCAGTGGTAGTCGAGGCTCTGGACGATCACCCCGGCGGCCACGACTCCGAGGCCGCCGCCGATCCCGAGGATCGCCGAGAGGAGGCCGATCGCCCCGGCGACGCGTTCGGGGGGGAACTCGTCGCGGACGATCCCGAAGGCGAGGGGGAAGATCCCGCCGCCGAAGCCCTGGATCACCCGGGCCGCGATCAGGACCGGGAGCGAGGTGGCCAGGGCCGCGAGCAGGGTTCCGGCCGCGAGCCCGATCAGCGTGTAGAGGAGCCACTTCTCCTTGCCGTACATGTCGCCGAGCCGGCCGAGGATCGGGGTGCCGACCGAGGCGGAGAGGAGGTAGGCGGTGAACACCCAGCTCGACCCGGTCTCGCTGGCGTGGAGGCTGGTCTGGATGTTCGGGAGGGCGGGGGCGACTCCGGACTGGAGCAGCGAGTAGGCCATCGCCCCGAGCGAGAGCACCACGAGGGTGACCGCAGGACGCTGGCGCTGGGCGTGGCTCATGCGATGCCTTTCGCGGACGGTCCGCCGGAGGGACCGGACAACATTGTCCGAATAGAGCTTAGCGGGGCCGTATGCTCACTGCCATGACGCCGGTCGCCAACGAGCCCCACCTCCGGGCCGACGCCCGGCGCAACCGGGACGCCCTGCTCCTGGCCGCGGGCGAGGTCTTCGCCGAGGAGGGACTCGACGCCCCGCTCTGCGAGATCGCCCGGCGGGCGGGGGTCGGCCAGGGAACGCTCTACCGGCGCTTCGCCACGCGCGAGGCCCTGATCGAGGCGATCGCCGACAACTACCTGGCCGAGCTCGCCGAGCTCGCCCGGGGGGCCGGGGACGGACCGGACGCGTTCGTCGGGTTCTTCCGGGGAGCCGTCGCCCTCCAGGGGGAGAACCTCGGCCTGATCGACCTGCTCGCCGCGCGTCCGCTGCCCGAGCCGACCGTCGGGAGGCGGCGCCGGGCGTTCTTCTCGACCTTCACGCCCCTCCTTCGCCGGGCCCAGGCCGCGGGGCGCGTCCGGGGGGACCTCGAGCCCGAGGACGTCAAGCTCCTGCTCCAGATGATCGGGGCGGCGACGTGCGGAGTCGACCAGGCCGGGAGCCGGTCGCGGGCGCTCGAGTTGGCGCTGGCGGCGACGAGGCCAGGGCGATAGCCGCGTCGGGCGAGTCGCCGTCCACGGCGGTCCCGGGTCCGGTGGACCTCGAGGGGCGGGCCTACGCCCGCCGGCTGCGCAACAGCCTGATCGGGCTGGTCGCGCTGATCGTGGCGGTCGCCGGGCTGCTCCTGGCCCTGCCCGGACTGGACGACGTCGAGCGCCTGCTCGCCCATGCGGATCCGGGCTGGGTGCTGGGGGTGGTCGGCTTCGAGTACCTGTCGTGCGTCGGCTACGTCCTCACCGTCATGCTGGCTTTCCCCCGGGGGAGAGTCCGGCCGACCGCCCGCCTGGCCTGGGCCGAGCTGGCGGCGAACTCGGTGCTTCCGGCCGGCGGCCTCGGCGGGCTCGGCCTCGGGGCGTGGATCCTCCGGCGGCGCGGGGTGCCGGCGGCGCGGATCGCCCGGCGCTCGACGGTGGTCTTCTTCCTGACCAGCGCCGTCAACGTCGTCGTCCTGGTGATCGTCGGCCTCGGCCTCGGACTCGGGCTCATCCCGGGTCCGCGAGGCCCGGGGCTGACCCTGCTCCCGGCGGCGATCGGGATCGCCGCCATCCTCCTGACCCTGGGAGGCGCCCGGGCGGCCGACCGGATCGCCACGTCCTCGGAGCGCGAGCGACTCGCGGCGGCACTCGAGTCACTGGCCCGGGGCATCGGCGACACGGTCGAGGAGCTCCGCCGGCACGACTGGCGCCTGATCGGGGCCGTCGCCTACTTCGGCTTCGACGTGGCGGCCCTCGGGGCGAGCTTCGCGGCGACGAGCCACACCCCGACGATCGCGGCGATCGTCATGGCTCACCTGATCGGCCAGATGGCCGGGATCATCCCGATCCCCGGCGGGATCGGCGCGGTCGACGGCGGCCTGGTCGGGTCACTCGTCCTCTACGGGGTGCCGTTCGGCGACGCGACGGCGGCCGTCCTGCTCTACCGGGCAATCTCCCTGAGTCTCCCGGCGGTCCTCGGGACGATCGCCTTCCTGCTCCTGCGCCGGCACCTCGACGACCCGCTGGTGCTCCGGTCGCCGCCGAGCCGGGCCGGCTGAGCCGGCGAGCGCCGACGGCATGGCCTGAAGCCATCCGGTGGGCGTCGAGGCGACCGGCCGTGGCGAGGACGCGCCTGGGCCGAGCTCGCTCCTCCCGGCCCGGTGCACGAGCTCGACCTCGGCGGCACCGCTGCTCGATCGCCCGGGGGCCGGCTTGCGACGTTGACCCAGCTTGTGCCGATCGTTACGATTCTCGACGAGGGCCGGCCGGCAGCTCACACCGAGACATCGCCGTCCCGCACTCCACGTCACCGGTGCCCCGTGCCCGGGAGCCAGCCACGAACCCGAGGCCACCATGCGCAACCCAGTTCGCTCCGAGACCGACGCCTTTCACATCGCCTTCGGCGTAGCTCTGCTGATCGGGGCCGCCGGCGCGTGCGGCGTCCTGATCGCGCCGATCGCCGGGGTCGCGTTGTGCGTGGGCGCCGTCGCCGGCGTGCTCATCTGGGAGTTCGCGACCACCGATCCCGAACGGCGCCGGCCGCTGCGCGAGGCGGCCCTCGCCGGGCGGGGTGGCGCCGACCGGGACCGGCCCCTGGTCCTCGTGGTCGCCAATCGCACCCTCGGCGATCAGCAGTTGCGCGACGAGATCGCCAGTCGGGCGGCGAGCGG
>JAXDHK010000217.1:0-7111 GCA_034664545.1 Solirubrobacteraceae bacterium | reverse complement strand
CCCGGCCGAACCCGACCCCCGTCTCCGGAGCGCCCCCGGGCTCACCCGCGAAGCCGCTCCCGAGCATCCCCAGTCAGAGCCGCCGGCCCGTCTCGTGCTCGACGGCGGCCAGCATCGCCGCGAAGTCGTCGTCCCCGTGCCCGTGCTCGCTGGCCGCGACCAGCGCCCGCTCGGCCGCCCGCGCCGTCGCGAACGGGACCCCCGCGGCCTCGAGGCACAGGCGGACGTCCTTGAGCATGTGGTCGAGCTTGAACAGCGGCTCGTAGTCGTGGGCCCGCATCCCCGCCTGCTTGAGGCTCAGCATCGTCGAGGCCCCCGACCCGGCCTCCATCACCGCGACCAGGGCGTCGAGGTCGACCCCGGCGTCCCGGCCGACCACGAGCGCCTCGGCCACCGTCAGGGTGTTGGCCGCGGCCACCGAGTTGTTGATCAGCTTGATCGTCTGGCCGTGCCCCAGCGGGCCGACGTGGAGGACGAGCCGGCCCATCGACTCGAGCAGGGGCCGGGCCCGGGCGAAGTCGTCGTCCTCGCCTCCGGCCATGATCGTCAGCGTCGCGTCCTGCGCCCGGGGGGCCGACCCGGTGACCGGGGCGTCGAGCAGGTGGACGGCGCCCGCGGCCAGCCGGCCCCCGATCCGGGCGGTCGCCGCCGGCCCGATCGTCGAGCAGTCGACGCACAGGAGGCCGGGTGCCGCGCCCGTGGCCACCCCCTCGTCCCCGAGGAGCACCGACTCGACCTGGCCCCCGTCGACCACCATCGTCACCACGATGTCGCTCCCGGCCCCCAGGGCGGCCGGCGTGTCGGCGATCTCGGCGTCGTGGGCGGCCCCGAAGGCTGTCGCCCGCTCGCGCGTCCGGTTCCACACGGTCACCGGGAAGCCCGCCCGGACGACGTTCGCCGCCATCCGCGAGCCCATGATCCCCAGGCCGGCGAACCCGATCCGCGGCCGGCTCGAGGACTCGGGGGCGCTCACCCCGTCCAGCCTACCCCGGGGGCGTCTACGCCGCGGCCAACTCCGCCTCGGCGTCCTCGGTCTCGGCCAGGTGCTGGTGGGACGGGCAGTAGCCGTTCTCGGGCAGGGGCATCCGCTGGCAGGCGGACCCCTTGCGGGTCATCGCCCGGCACTGGAGGGGCTTCCCGTTGGCGTCGCACCCGTTGCGCGGGAGCCGGGCCAGGAAGCCGTCGGCCAGGTGGAGGTAGTGGTCGACCACCCGGTAGACGTGGGGCTGGGCGGTGACGGGGAAGTGGCTGCGGATGTCGTTGAACAGGGTCCGCGCCGGCCGGGCGAAGTAGTGGCGGTCGTTGGCCAGGCGGTCGACCGCCGCCTCGCACGCCCGCAGCACCCGCTGGTGGGCGGAATGGTCGCCCGGTCCGCGGTGCTCTACGAACGGGGCAAGCTCCCTGTAGATAGCTCGGCTGAACTGGTACATCGTATGAAATCCGTTTCTCTCGGTCTCAACGTTCGAGACACGACGCCCTACAGCCGCTCCAGCTCCCGGCGCGAGTATGCACGCTGGGGATGAAGCTGGGGTCGTGCACAGTGTTAACCGACGCTTAAGCCCAAGGTTGCGGGAAAATCCCGAACTCAATTCCACCGCTCCATCCGGGTTTTCCCGTCCCGGTCGACGACCGTGTGGCGCCGGTCGAGCCCGGCGTCCCGGTCCGGGTGGTCGTCCCGGACGTGGGCCCCCCGCGACTCGGCTCGAAACAGGGCGCACCCGGCGACCAGGCGGGCCAGGGGGTGGGGGTCCTGGGCGAGGAGCTCGAGACCCGTCCGCTCCCGGGCCAGGCCGGCGTGCTCCCAGATGGCGGTCCGGGTCTCGGGTCCGACCGGCGGGATCTCCCCCAGCGCCTCCGGGCCCCCCCCGGGTCGGGCCGGCCACCTCCGGCCGGGGGGGACCGGGGGCTCGCCGAGGGCCGCCGCGGCCGCCCGGGCCCCGAACACGAAGCACTCGCTCAGCGAGTTCGAGGCCAGGCGGTTCGCCCCGTGGAGGCCCGTGCACGCCGCCTCCCCCACGGCGTAGAGGCCCGGGAGGGTCGAGCGTCCGTCGAGGTCGGTGACGATGCCCCCCATCACGTAGTGGGCGGCCGGGGCGACCGGGATCGTCTCCCGGCTCGGGTCGATCCCCGCCTCGGTCAGGGCTCCGACCACGTTCGGGAAGAGGGCCGGGTCGATCTCCCGCATGTCGAGGGCCACCGACCGGGCGCCCGTCTCGGCCAGGCGCAGGTAGATCGCCCGGGCGACCTCGTCCCGGGGGGCGAGCTCGTCGACGAAGCGCTCGCCGTGGGCGTCGACCAGGACCGCCCCCTCGCCCCGGATCGCCTCGGTCACGCAGAACCCCTCCCGGCCGGGCACCCCGATCACCGCGGTCGGGTGGAACTGGACGAACTCCAGGTCGGCCAGGTCGGCCCCGGCCCGGTGGGCGAGGAGCAGGCCGATCCCGAGGGCCCCCGGGGGGTTCGTCGTCCGGGCCCAGAGCGCCGCCGCCCCGCCCGTGCAGATGACGAGACCGGCGGCCGAGATCAGCCGGCCGTCCTCGCAGCCCACCCCGACGCACCGGCCGCCGTCGACCAGGAGGGCGCTCGCCCGGGCGTTCTCGATCACCTCGATCCCCGGCTCCTCGGCCGCCAGGGCCGAGAGCTGGCGCATCACCCGCCGGCCGGTCGCGCTCCCTCCGGCGTGGACGACCCGGCGCCGCGAATGCCCGCCCTCGAGCCCGAGGGTCAGCCGTCCGAGGCGGTCGGCGTCGAAGCGGACGCCGAGCTGCTCGAGCTCGCGGACCTGGGTCGGGGCCTCGTCGACCAGGACCCGGGCCGCCGACGGCCGCATCAGGCCGCGTCCGGCCCGCTCGGTGTCGGCCAGGTGGAGGTCCGGCGCGTCGTCGCTGCCGAGCGCCGCCGCCAGGCCGCCCTGCGCCCAGTAGCTCGCCGTGTCGGCCAGGGACGTGGCCGAGACCAGGGCCACCCGGGCCCCGGCGTGGGCGGCGCTCAGCGCGACGTGGAGTCCGGCGGCCCCGGCGCCGACCACCGCCACGTCGGCCTCGATCCGGGGCCCCCCGGGCGCGGGGCGGGCGCGGGCTGCCATCCCGGCGTACGGTACCGGCATGGCAGGTGCCGTCTACCTCAGCCACCCGGCCTCGCTCGCCCACGAAACCGGCCCCCACCCCGAGCGTCCGGCCCGGATCGCCGCGATCGAGGCAGAGCTGGCCGGCCGGGGCTGGCTGGGCTTCGAGCGCCGTGAGTCCCCGGCCGTCGACCGGGAGCTCCTCGAGGCGGTCCACAGCCCGGGTCTCGTCGGGGCGATCGAACGGCTGGCCGGGGCCGGGGGCGGGGCGCTCGACCTCGAGACCGTGGTCAGCCCCGGGTCCTGGGAGGCCGCCCGGCGCGCTGCGGGCGGGGCCGTCGCCCTCGTCGACGCCCTGCTCGACGGGACGGCCCGGACCGGGGTCTCGGCCCACCGCCCGCCCGGGCACCACGCGACCCACAACCGGGCGATGGGCTTCTGCCTGTTCAACAACGTCGCCGTCGCCGCCCTCCACGCGCTCGACCGCCGGGGCCTTGACCGGGTCCTGATCCTCGACTGGGACGTCCACCACGGCAACGGGACCAACGACCTCTTCCACCAGACCGACGCCGTCCTCTACGTCTCGATCCACGAGTCCCCGCTCTATCCGGGCACCGGCCGGGCCTCCGACCGGGGGAGCGGCCCGGGGGAGGGGTACACGGTCAACCTCCCGGTCGGGGCCGGCTCCGGGGACGAGGTGTTCTGCTCGCTGGTCGACCACGTCGTCGGACCGGTGCTCGACGGCTACCAGCCCGATCTCGTCCTCGTCTCGGCCGGCTACGACGCCCACGCCGCGGACCCGCTCGCCGGCTGCCGGGTCACCGAGGACGGCTTCGCGGCGATGACCGCCTCGATCCGCCGCCGCGCCGACCGCCTCGGCGTCCCGGTTGGGGTCGTCCTCGAGGGGGGCTACGACCTCGAGGCCCTGGCCCGGTCGCTCGCGGCCACGATGGGGGTCCTCGCCCTCGACGAGCTCCCGGCCCCGGCCGAACCCGGGCCCGGCGTCCACCCGGTCGCCCGGGCCGCCCGCGACCGGCTGGGCCTCGTCGACTGAAAGAGGACCGGCGGGCTCGGCCGGGGGCGTATCCTCGGGTGATCTGCGCACGGACGGACCGCCTCATAGGACGGGCCCCGTGACCCGGGTCGAGACCGCGGTCATCCTGGTCTCCGATCTCGTCGGGTCGACCGCGCTCGCCTCCCGGCTCGGGAGCGCCCGGTTCGACCTCTTCCGCCGGGAGCACGACTCGATCCTTCGGGACGCCGTCGAGGACGCCGGGGGCCGGGTGGTCAAGAACACCGGGGACGGGGTCCTCGCCGCCTTCCCGAGCGTCGCCGGCGCCCTCGACGGGGCGGTCTCGATCCAGCAGCGCCTCGACCGGCGAAACCGCCACGTCGACGCCAAGATGGACGTCCGCGTCGGGATCAGCGTCGGCGATGCCACCGTCGAGGACGGCGACTACTTCGGGGTCCCCCCGACCGAGGCGACCCGGCTCTGCGCCCGGGCGCTCGGCGGCCAGATCCTGATCGCCGACCCCGTCCGGGCCGTCCAGCGGGGTCAGGGCACCCACCCGCTCGAGCCGGTCGGCCCGCTCGAGCTGAAGGGCCTTCCCGAGCCGGTGGTCGCCTGGCGGGTCCTCTGGACCCCGTTCGCCGCGTCGGCCGGACCCGTGCTTCCCCCCCGCCTGCGCGGGATCCCGGACACGGCCTACGTCGGTCGGGCGGCCGAGCGGGGCGCCCTGGTCGAGAGCTGGGACCGGGCGGTCGAGGGGGGCCGCCAGGTGGTCGTGATCTCCGGCGAGCCCGGGATCGGGAAGACGCGCCTGGTGACCCAGACCGCCCGGACGGCCCTCCCCGACGACGCGGTGATCCTCTACGGGCGCTGCGACGAGGACCAGGGGATGCCGTACTACCCGTGGCTCGAGGTCCTCCGCGACTACGTCCAGATCGCCCCCCGGCGGTTGCTCCGCCCCCGGGCGAGCGAGCTCTCGCGCCTGGTCCCCGGGCTCGGCGCCCGGCTCGGCACCGTGGCGCCCCCCCGGGCCTCAGACCCCGAGACCGAGCGCTACCTGCTCTTCGAGGCGGTCCAGTCCCTGCTGGCGGCGGCCGCCGAGGTCTCGCCGGTGCTGGTGATCCTCGACGACCTCCACTGGGCCGACCGGGCGACCCTGCTCCTGCTCAAGCACCTCGTCACCTCGACGGCGACCGGGCGACTGATGCTCCTGGGCACCTTCCGGGACTCGGACCTCGAACCCGAGGGGCCGCTCGCCCGCCTCCTGGCCGACCTCTACCGGGAGCCCGGGGTCACGCGGCTGTCGCTGGTCGGGCTGGGCGAGGCCGAGATCGTCGATTTGGTCCAGGAGATCGCCGGACACGAGATCGACCCGACCGGCCGGGCCCTGGCCGGGGAGATCCACCGGGAGACGGCCGGGAACCCGTTCTTCGTGGAGGAGGTCGTCCGCCATCTCGTGGAGACCGGGGCCATCGGCCCGGCGCCCGACGGGGGCTGGTCCTTCGGCCTGCGGCCCGGCTCCGGGGAGACCCTCCCCCAGAGCGTCCGGGGGGTGATCGAGCGGCGGCTCGGGCGCCTCGGTCCGGCCGCCCGGGACGTCCTCCGGGTCGGGGCCGTGGTCGGCGGGGACTTCGAGTTCGAGCTGATCGCCCGAGCCGTCGGGCTCCCGCCGGCCGAGGTGCTCGACCTGCTCGACGCGGGGATCGCCGCGTCGCTGCTCAAGCGGACGGAGATCACCCGGGCCTCGGCGATCGGGGCCGGGCTGACCGAGGTCTACTCGTTCAGCCACGGCCTCGTCCAGGCGACGCTCTACGACGGGCTCCCGGCCGGCCGGCGGGCCTCGCTCCACCTGGCCGTCGGGGCGGCGATCGAGGCGCTCGCCGGCGACGAGGTCGACGCCCGGCTGCCCGAGCTCGCCCACCACTTCCTCGCCGCGACCCCGGCCGGGGAGCGCTCGCGCGCCGTCGACTACGCCGGCCGGGCCGGCGACCAGGCGATGGCCCAGTTCGCCTACGACCAGGCGGCCGAGCTCTTCGCCGGGGCGCTCGACGCCCTCGGCCCCGACCGGCCGCGGGCCCGGATCGCCCTGCTCCAGGCGCTCGGGGACGCCCAGATGCGCGCCGGGGACTCGGAGGCCGCCCGGCGGACGCTGTTCGAGGCCGCCGACGCCGCCCGCCGCCACGACGAGCCCGAGGCGCTGGCCCGGGCGACCCGGGCCTGCGGGATCTGGGGGCTCAGCCTCGGAATGGACGACGAGCTCGTCGGGCTGGCCGAGGAGTCGATCGCCCGCCTCGAGGGGTGGGGCTGCCCGCGCCTGATCGCCGAGATCAAGGGTCTCCTGGCCGCCGCCCTCTACTACGCCCCGGTCAGCGTCGCCGACCGCCGGGCGAGCCTCGCCGCCGAGGCGCTGGCCGCCGCCCGGGCCGAGCACGCCCAGGCCGGGGACCGCCAGTCGATGGAGACCCTGGCCTACGTCCTCGGCCGGTGCCTGCTCGCCCGGTGGGGGCCCGAGTCGTCGGTCGCCGACTTCGGCCTGGCCGAGGAGCTGCTCGACCTCTGCCGAGAGCTCGGGGACGCCGAGCTCGAGCTGCTCGCCCGCAACTGGCGGGGGACGGCGTTCCTCGAGCTCGGCGACTTCGCCGCCCTCGAGCGGGAGATCGAACGGATCGGGGAGATGGCGGCCGAGCTGCGCCAGCCCCGGGCGATGGCCTTCGTCCCCCTCCACCGGGGCATGCTCGCCGTCACCGGCGGACGCTTCGCCGAAGCCGAGCGCCTCAACGCCGAGTCCCTGGAGATCGGCCGGCGGGTGGCCGGGTCGGTGAGCCAGCTCGCCGCCTACTCCCAGCTCCAGCTGATCCGACTCCACCAGGGGCGCCTCCCCGAGCTCGAGGATCTCGTCCGGGGGATGCTCGCCTCCTACCCGGAGATCGTGGCCCTCCGGTGCGGCCTGATCGCCCTGCTGCTCCAGGCCGACCGGCCCGAGGAGGCGCGCGTCGAGTTCGAGCGGGTCCTCGGCGGCGGGCTGGGCGCCCTGCCCC
>JAXDHK010000216.1:0-5915 GCA_034664545.1 Solirubrobacteraceae bacterium | reverse complement strand
CGATCCTCCGGCCCAGGGCGCGCTCGCCGACCGCCTCGATGCCACCGTCGCCCAGCCGGTTCGGGTTGCCCGAGGTACCCGTCGCGTCGATCACGACCTCGGCCCGGTCGACCCGCTCGACGCCGTCAGGGTCCTCCACCAGCACGCGAAACGATCGCTCCCGGCGGGTGGGGTGCCCGATCGCCTCGTGCTTGAGGAGGCCCTCCCGGGCGACGCCGACGACCCGCGTGTGGCGCTGGACGACGCCCTCGAGCTCCGGCAGCCGGGCCAGCGGCTCGAGCAGCTCGTCGGCCAACTCGCCACCGGTCGGAAGCGCCGGCCCGCGCGGCGCCCGCTGGCCGAGGGCGCGGGCGGCCCGCGGCGACACGTTCATCGACCACGGGGTGAAGAGCCGGACGTGCCCCCAGGCACGGACATTTCCACCGACCTCGCCCGCCTCGTAGACCGTGCATTCGTGGCCCGCCTGCCTCGCCGCGAGCGCGGCCTCCAGCCCGATCGGTCCGGCTCCGAGGACCGCTATGTGCCGGACTCCCACCGAGGCAATCGTAACCGGGCGCCGGGGCCAGCTGATGAAATGGGGCAGTGCAGCGGATCGCGGTCTTCGGGGGGGTCTACGCGAACCCGTTCGCCCTCCGGGCCGTGCTCGAAGATGCCCGCGCCGAGGGTGCCGGCGAGCTGTACTGCCTCGGCGACCTCGGCGGGTTCGGGGCCGACTGCGACGCGGTCTGGCCGCTCCTGACCGGGGCCGGAGTCCAGTGCATCGCCGGGAACTATGACGTCGCGATCGGCCGGGGCGACCCCGACTGCGGGTGCGGCTACACGTCGGCCCGGGACAACGAGTTCGCCCAGGTGATGTACGACCACACCCTCGCCGGCACGTCGGCCGACTTCGCCGCCTGGATGACCACCCTCCCGGCCGAGCTGCGCCTGACGCGTGAGGGCTGCGACCTCCACCTCGTCCACGGCTCGCCGATCGAGATCAACGACTTCCTCTGGGAGTCCCTCGACGACGACGAGCTCCGCCGGCGTCTGGATCACTCCGGCGCAGGACGCCCGGACGTGCTGCTCTGCACGCACACCGGCCTGCACTGGCAGCGCGTCGTCGACCGGACCCTGGTCGTCAACGTCGGTGCCATCGGGCGTCCGGCGAACGACGGGGGGCGGGCGGTCTGGTACGCGCTGATCGACCTCCACGACGGCGGCGCCACGGCCGAGCTGCGGGCCGTCGAGTACGACTGGGAGGCTCAGGCCGCCTCGATGCGCGCGGCCCGACTCCCCGAGCCGTTCGTCGAGACGATCGAGACCGGCTGGTGGACGACCTGCCTGGAGATCATGCCCCCCCGGGAGCGCTCGCGCGGGCGCTTCCAGGTCTACCGCGAGTCGATGCCGAGCGATTTCGCCCCGGTTGCCGGCGCCGGGTGGGGTGAGCTCGACCCGGCCGGCGCCGCCGGGGACGAGCGACCGGTGACCGGACTGTTCGGAACGCCGCTGTTCCCACCGAGGCTGTGGATCTACACCAACTTCCATTGCAACCTCGCCTGCGACTACTGCGTCGTCGCCTCGTCCCCGGCCGCCCGGCGCCGGTCGCTGTCGGTGACCCGAGTGGCCGAGCTGGCGGACGAGGCCAGGGGGGAGGGGTTCACCGAGCTGTACCTCACCGGCGGGGAGCCCCTGGTCCATCCCGACGCCCTCGCCATCATCGAGGCGGCCTGCGACCGGCTGGCGACCGTCGTGCTGACCAACGCGATGCTCTTCACCGGGCGCCGCCGGGCCGAGCTCGAGCGGCTGGCCGGCCGGGAGAACCTGGTCTTCCAGTCCTCGCTCGACGGCTCGAGCCCCGGGATTCACGACGTCGTCCGCGGCCCGGGGTCCTGGGAGCGCGCCCTGGCCGGGATCGCCTACGCCCGCGGGCTCGGCCTCCCGGTCCGGGTCGCGATGACCGAGACCACCCACAATCGCGACGACGTCCCCCGGTTGCGGGCGCTCCTGGCCGACCTCGGGGTGGCGGCCGAGGACTTCGCCGTGCGACCGCTCGTCGCCCGGGGGTTCGCCGCCGGCCAGGACGGCGTCGTGGTCTCGCCGGCGACGATGGTCCCCGAGCTCACCGTCACCGCGGACGGCCTCCACTGGCACCCGGTCGGGGCCGACCTGGCCACCAGCCCGGACTTCCTGATCGCCCGCGGCGCCCTTCCGCTGGCCGAGGCCAAGCGCCGCGTCGTCGAGCGGTTCCTGGTCTTCCGCCAGGACGACGGCACGCTGCCGGCGGCGTTCGCGTGCGCGGTATGACCCACGGGCCCCCGCTGGTCTCCGTCTGCGTGCCGACGCTCGACGAGGAGGAGCAGATCGCGAGCGTGCTCGACCACCTCGCCGGCCTCGACGACGGGGGGAAGCTCGAGGTGATCGTCGTCGACGGGGGCTCGGGCGACGCGACCGCCGAGATCGCTCGCGGTCACCCGTCGGGTCCCCGGGTCCTCGTCCGGACGGGGGGTCGGGCGGCCCAGCTCAACCGGGCGGCCGCGTCGGCCGCCGGGGAGATCCTCGTCTTCCTCCACGCCGACAGCCGGCTGCCGGCGGATGCGCTCGCCACGCTTTCGGCGGCCTGGTCGGATCCCGGGCTGGTGGGCGGGAACTTCGCGCTGCGCTTCGACGGAAGCGATCGCTTCAGCCGCCTCCTCGGCGCGATCTACGCGGCCCAGCGGCGGCTCGGCTACTACTACGGCGACTCGACGCTCTGGGTTCGCCGGGAGACCTTCGCCGCGCTCGGCGGCTTTGGCGAGCTGCCGATCATGGACGACTACGACTTCGTCCGGCGCCTCGAGCGGCTGCCCGCGCGCACGGCGGCGCTGCCCGGCCCGGCGACGACCTCCTCGCGCCGGTGGAAGGCGATGGGCATCGGGCGGACGCTGGTCTCCTGGTGGGTGATCCGCTGGCTCTACGTCGCCGGCGTGCCGGCGTCCCGCCTGGCTCGCCTCTACCGGCCCGTGCGCTGATGGGGTCCGACCCCCGGGGACCCGGTCGTAGCATGGACGGGGTGATCGAGGCCCTGCGCGACGGCGCCCGCCGGTTGGAGGTGCTCACCCGTCCCGAGCATCCCGACCTGACCGCGGCCCTCCGCCGGCGCTGGGACGAGTTGCCGGCCGGCGTCCAGACGCGCCGCCAGATGCTGGGCCGGCGGACCGCCGGCTGCGAGGGCACCCACGGGGTGTTCCCCCGGTGCGATCTCGCCTGCACGCCGTGCTACCACTCGCGCGAGGCCAACCGGGTGCGCGTCGACGGCGAGCACACGGTCGGCGAGGTCGACGCCCAGATGGCGCTGCTGCGCGAGCTCCGGGGTCCCGGGCAGAACGCCCAGCTGATCGGCGGCGAGGTGACGCTCCTCTCGCCCGACGACCACGCCGCGGCGCTCGCGGCGATGATCCGGCACGGTCGCAAGCCGATGTCGATGACCCACGGCGATTTCGACTACGAGTACCTGGAGGCACTGGCGCTCGATCCGAAGACCGGGCGGCCCCGGTTCCGGCACCTGAGCTTTGCCGGACACTTCGACTCGATGATGTTCGGTCGGCGCGGCCTACCGCGTCCGCGGGGAGAGGCCGGACTCAACGACGCCCGACGGGCGTTCTGCGAGATGTTCGCCCGCCTCGAGCGCGAACATGGGGTCACCAGCTATCTGGCCCACAACATGACCGTCACGCCGCGCAACATCGGGGAG
This sequence comes from Solirubrobacteraceae bacterium, assembly GCA_034664545.1. Classification (GTDB taxonomy): domain Bacteria; phylum Actinomycetota; class Thermoleophilia; order Solirubrobacterales; family Solirubrobacteraceae; genus Palsa-513. The sequence continues at coordinate 2,203 of JAXDHK010000216.1, read as the reverse complement.
GTGGCGGAGGTGATCGCCTCCTGCCGGGACTTCGGCTTTCGGATGTTCTCCTTCCAGCCGGCCGCCTTCATCGGCAACCCGGCGCGCTGGAAGGACGAGTACCGGTCCTTCTCGACGGCCGAGGTCTGGAGGGAGATCGAGCGCGGGGCCGGCGGGCGCCTCCACCCCGACGCCCTGCACATCGGTGACACCCGCTGCAACCGGACCGCCTACGGCGGCTACGTCGGCGACCGCTACTGGCCCCTGCTCGACGAGGACGACGAGCGCGACGCCCGGATGCTCGACAGCTTCATCGCCGCGTTCGGAGGCATGGACACCGCGGTCAATCCCTTCGTCCTCGCCGCGCGCCTCCTCCGCGGGAGCGCCCGCCATCCCCGGGTCCTGCCCCGGGCGGTCGGGTGGGCCGGGCGCGCGGTCGGTCGGATGGGCGGCCCGGCGGCGCTCGCGCGGGCTCGCCCCCGGGCGATGACCTTCGTGATGCACAGCTTCATGGACGCCCGGCTCGTCAAGCCGGCCTGGGCGGCTCTCGAGCGGGGCGAGACCCACGAGGATCCTGAGATCCGCGAAACCCAGGAGCGGTTGCGCGCCTGCTCCTACGCGATGGCCCATCCCGCGGACGGGCGGCTCGTCCCGGCTTGTGCTCAGCACTCCGTGCTCGATCCCGAGGAGAACCGGGAGCTGGGGCTGCGCCTGCCGATGGCGAGCTGATCAGAGCGGGTGGTCGGGCTCGAGCTTCCAGGCGGGGTCGGCGCGCCAGAGCCAGATCGGGGGGTCGGCCGGGTCGCCGTGCGCGTCGAACGACCCGAGCCGGCGGATCGCGGCGAGCACGGTCCGGCGATCGGTCGCCCCCTCGTTGAGCGCCGCGATCACGAGCCCGGCCGCGCGGCGCGCCTGCTCGACCCCGGCGAGCAGCTCGTCGGTGGGGACGCCGTCGACGGGTGCGTAGGGAAGCGCGACCCGGACCTCGCGGTCGCCGAGCCGGGCGCCCTGGACGCCGTCGAAGGCGATCACCGGGAGGGGCGCACTCCCGGCGAGGAGCTCGATCTCGGGTCCCCCGGCGAGGCCGGCGAGGACGACGAGGTCCGCGTCTTCGGCGCGCTCGACCCGGGGGAGGCCGGCCAGGCGCAGCTGGGCGTCGAGCTGGCGGCCGTAGTCATGCGCTCCGGCCAGGACGAGCGCGTGCTCGCCGGTGGCCAGGAGGTGGGCGACGAGCCTGACCGCGACCTCGGTGTCGCGGGCGAGCAGGCGCAAGACGGTCCCCCGATGCCGGGCGGGGTCCTCGCAGCCGGGCTCGTCGTCGCGGGTCACCCCGGCCCAGGTGGCCACCGGGGCGAGCAGCGCCAGTCCGGCCGGCGCCGTGGCCTCCACCGCCTCGGCCACCGCGGCCGATCGGTCGGGACCGAGCAGGGCGAGGGCCTGCGGATCGGCGGCGGAGAGGGCCGCGGCCCGCACGGGATCGCCTGTCCCGTGGGCGATGTGCTCGACGCCGGCGGCCCGGAGCTCGGCGGCAGCGGCGCGGGTGAGCGCGTCGGGGAGGATCGAGTGGACGGTCATCGTGGGCAGTCAGCTCGGATGGCTAGGGGGGACCGGGGGGCGCAGCCCGGCGAGGGTGACGGCGACGAGCCGGCGGACGGCGGCCTCGGAGGCCAGCGACGGGGCGGCGGTCAGGGCGTGCAGGCAGTAGGTCGCGAGCTCGTCAGAGGCCACGTCGCGGCGGAGGTCACCGTGCGTCGCGACTTCGGCGAGCAGGTCGCGGATGAAGTCCTTGAGCTGCTGCCGGGCCTGGGCGACGTGGTCTCCTTGGTGGAGGAGCGCCGCGAGCTCGCTGCCGTGGTGCTCGTGGATGATGAGCGCGTAGGCGGTGAGCACGGCCTCCAGCCGCTCGGCGGGCCCGCCGGCGTGGTCGCGGACGGCGGCGAGGCGCTCGAGGTGCTCGGTGATCTGGCGCTGGTGCCAGGCGACGAGGATCGCTTCGACGTCTGGGAAGTACTTGTAGAGCGTGGCGCGGCCGATGCCGGTTTCCTTGGCGATCGCGGACATCGTCACCGAGGCCAGCCCGTGCTCGGCGACGAGGGCGGCGGTCGCGTCGAGCGTCGCGTCGCGGACGGCGTGGCGGTGCGCCTCGATCGTGTCGCTCCACAGCTTCGGCACGACCTGAGTATACGGTGCGCCCCGCTCGTAACGCTCTGCATTGACAGCGACA
>JAXDHK010000215.1:0-4466 GCA_034664545.1 Solirubrobacteraceae bacterium | reverse complement strand
GGCTGGCCAGCGGGGAGCCGGACCGCCAGGCCCCGATAGGGGATGTAGCGGCCGACGCCGGTGACGGGGACGGTGCCCAGGGTGCGCGCCCGGCCGAAGCGCCCGCTCGACCCCGCGAGCGAGAGCGTCGCCCTGAACGGCGACGTGGCATCGCCCTCGTCGACGGTCTGCGTCCCCCACCCGACGCCGGCCCGTCCGTCGTTCGACAGCGCGACGTCGAACCGGGGCGGACCGTGCTCGGAGGCCAGGCGCTGGATCGGGCTGAGCTTCCCATGGGTGGACACGAAGCGCGCGTAGATCGCCCCGCCCCGGTCCCAGGCCACGAGGATCCGGCCGTGAGCATCCATTGCCAGCCCCGCGTCGTAGGCCCGGCCCCGGCGGGGATCGAGCCGGATCGGGCGGCCCAGGGCGTGGCCGCGACGCCCGATCACGACCGACGGGGTCGTCGCGTCGCAACCGGCGAAACGGGCGCCGCACGGCTCGGTGAGGACGGCGAGGTCGCCGGCGGCGTCCCCGGCCAGGGCCAGTACGTCCGGCGTGAGGGGGTGCACGATCAGCGGACCTCCCAGCGGGCCGGTCGCCACACCGGTCTGGGTCTCGGCCAGGGCGACCCTCCCGCTGCCGTAGGCGAGGGCCTCACCCGGGTTGACGGTCGGGCTCAGCAGCGCGGCCGGGGCGGGCTGTAGGCCCGGGCCGAGGGCGCTGACGAACGCGCTGATCGGGGTCGTGCCGGGGGTCAGCGAGAGGGTCTCCCAGTAGACGGCGCGCGGGCCGGCGGCGTCCTCGGCCAGGAGCGGCGCGGCGTCGGACGCGCCGGGGATCGACGCCGGCGTCGACCAGGGGGCGGCGACCGCCGATCCGGCGGTCAGGAGGAGGGCGGTGACGGCGGAGCCGAGGATTCGCATGGTGCTTGAACGCACTCCGGGCCAGGAAGGTTGCGGGTGGCGCCGGGGGGCGCCGGGGGGTTCGACGACGGGGTCGACCTCAGCACTGAACGCCGCCGGCGTCCCAGACGCGCCCGTCGGGGGGGTCAGCCGGTTGGATTGGCGGTGGCGAGCCTCGACCGGACGAGCATCACCGGGGCCTCGGGGTCGTGGGGCTGGGGGATCGCCCCGAGGGTGAACTCGGCGATCACGTCCGGGCGGAAGACGAGGCAGTGAGTCGAGCCGCCGTACTGGAAGTGGCCGAGCTCCTCGCCCTTCCCGACGTGGTATCCGGGCTTCACCTTCGGGGCGATCACGCAGGAGGAGACGTCCGACATGCCGACGGGCACGAAGGCCATCAGCCCGATCACCGGGTCATCGGCCTCGATCAGGATGATCGCCCGGGCCGCGACGTGGGCCAGGTACGACTGTGAGTTGGTGGGCTCGACCGCGTCCCTGCCTTCCGAGTCGGCCTCCGAGTAGTAGGTGCCGGCCAAGACGTCCGCCCGGACGACCTTGCCGGCCACCGGGCTGTGCCAGCGGTGATAGTTGGTCGCGCTCAGAAAGGCCTGATAGACGGTCCCACCCACGAACTGGTCGACCGACTCGTCATTGGCCAGCATGTCCTCGAGCGAATACGGCTGGCTCTTGATCCAGAAGCGATCCCGCCGCTTCACGTCCGTGCTGATGCCGTAGGGGGTCGACTCGCAGGCGCTGACGATCACCTTGTCGTCGTCGGGCGAGGCCACCGGACGCTCGCCGTCCTTGAAGCGGCGGGTGAAGAAGTCGTTCCACGAGGCGAAGCCCCAGTGCTCGTCCTCCGGGTCGTGCTCGTACTGGTCCATGCCGACCTTCCGCTGGGCCTCCTCGGACTTCCAGCCGGACGGCGAGTCGTTGAGCACGTAGAGCGAGTCGCCGCTGCTGAGGAACTCGCACCAGGCCGTCAGGATCTTCTTGAGCATCGCGTTGATCCGGGGGTCCCGGTAGGCGGCGAAGCCGGCCGGCGTCCCCATCGTCCAGTCGAGGATCGCCCCGAGCGGGGTGGCCACCATCGAGCTCTGGGAGCCGAACTCCGGAGCCATCCTCAGCACCTCGTTGACCATGCGGACCAACTCCTCCGCGCTCTCGACGTGCCGCTCGCGGTAGGGCTTCGTGCTCGGCACCTGGGCGATCATCTGGTTGACGTACATGCGCACCACCGGGTCGGTGTCGATCAAGTCCCGAAACTCGCTGAGCACCGGGTGGAGCACGATCTGCTCGCCCCGGGCCTCCACCCGGTCGCGATGGCCGGCGAGCCAGGCCTCGAGGTCATCCTGCTCGGGCAGCCACCCGGCCTGGCGCTTCACGTCGACGGGATGGGGGCGGGTCGTCACGAGGGCGGGGATACCCGGCTCGCACGATCTCATCCCGCCAGCGACGGTCGGCCTGCTTTATCCCGTCGAGCGGCACGAGCGCCGGCCGCCGGACTGCAGGCGGACCCGCGTCCGACCACCTAACGAGGGAAGACCGGCTTGGTCAGCGGGCGGAGCGGAAGGAGCTTGAGGATCTTCGCCACGGGGCCCGTCGCCTTGATCTGGCCGCGGGCCAGCGCGACGGTGAGGTTGACCTTCCCGAGCCAGAACCCGTAGACGGTGTCGACATCCATGGTCATCACGACGTCGGGTACGAGCTCGGTCGGACCGAAGTCGATCCTGATGGCCTCGCCTGGCTTCATCCTGAGCGTGATCTGGGCCGTTGGATTGCGCAGGGACAGCCGGACGGTCGTGTCTGCCTCCTGGAACTTCGGGCGGAGTGCATCGTCGTCTACGAGATCGTGGAGGAGCCGTCCGATGTACCGGTAGACCGCTTGCTCGTCCTTCGGATGTCCGGACCACGCGACGATCGGAGGGTCGTCGGCGATGCGCTCCGCCAATCGATCGCGTGCAGCCGCGCGGGCCGCGGGGTCCGGACGCGCGTTGCTCCGGCCGAACGCCCGGATGAGGTCGAGATCATCGGCACGGAACAGGTCGAGCTCATCCATCCTTGGCCTCGACGTCGGCGGGATCGAGCTGTGTCCGGACTTGGCTGAGCGCACGGTTCAGACGAGACTTGACGGTGCCGGCGGGGATGCCGACGGCGATCGCTATCTCCTCGTGGGAGAGCTCAGTCCAGTAGCGGAGGGTGAGGACCTCGTAGTCCCGTGGGGCGAGGGTCGCCAATGTCGCGGCCAGTAGTCCGGCGCTCGCTCCGACGTCGAGGCGGCCGCAGATCTCATCCCAATCCTCGTGCGCGTCGACTCGCCGCGAGGCCGCGCGTGCGTAGGCTCGGAGGCGCCGGTGCTCGGTTCGGAAATGGCGGCGCATGAGGTTGATGGCGATTCCAAACAGCCAGGCTCGCGGATCTCCCTTGGCGGGGTCATATTTCTCGCGGCAGGTCCAGGCCTGCTCGAACGTGGCGGCCGCGATCTCCTGAGCGGTGGAGCGGTCCACCTGCCGTCGCATCAGGTACGACGCGATCGGGTCATAGTGGTCTTCGAACAGAGCGGGGACGTCAAGCTCCACAGGGCTGATTACCCGAAGTGCCGACAAGGGTTCATTGTGCTCCTCTCGAGATCGCTACACGCATCGGGCCTTCTCGTTCCGTGCCCGGCCCGCACGACGATGGGTTGAACCACGGAGCGCCAACGGGCAACAGCAGGTATGGGACGCGCCCGCCGCGCCGCGGTGAGAGGGACGCCGTGAGCCGTACCGACCACGCCTTCGATTTCGACTGGATCGTCGTCGGATCGGGGTTCGGGGGCAGCGTGGCGGCACTCCGGCTGGCCGAGAAGGGCTATCGGGTGGGCGTGCTCGAGGCCGGCCGGCGCTTCGCCGACGAGGACTTCTGCGAGACGACCTGGCAGCTCTCGCGGTACTACTGGCTCCCGGTCTTCGGCCTCCGGGGAATCCTCCGCCTGAGCCTGTTCAAGGACATCGTCGTGGTGTCGGGGTGCGGGGTGGGCGGCGGGTCGCTGGGGTACGCGAATACCCTCTACCGGGCCCGGCCCCGGTTCTACGCCGACCCTCGGTGGGCGGGCCTCGCCGACTGGGAGGCCGAGCTCCGCCCCCACTACGAGGAGGCCGAGCGGATGCTGGGGGTCGTCGCCTATGACCGCGACACCCCGGCCGACGCGCTGCTCAAGGCGTACGCCGAGGAGAACGGCGTCGGCGCGACCTACGCCAAGACTCGGGTCGGCGTCTTCCTCGGTGAGGCGGGGAAGACGGTCGGGGATCCCTACTTCGGTGGGGCCGGCCCCGACCGGCGGGGCTGTATCGAATGCGGAGCGTGCATGACCGGCTGCCGCCACAACGCCAAGAACACGCTGGTCAAGAACTACCTCTGGTTCGCCGAGCGCCTCGGCGTGGAGATCCGCTCCGAGCGGACGGTGACCGACCTCCGGCCGCTCGGGGCGGCCGACGGCCGGGACGGGTACGCGGTCATCCACGAGCGCTCGGGGGGCATCCTCCGCCGGGAACGCGGTCTCCTCACGGCGCGGGGCGTCGTCGTCGCCGCCGGTGCGCTCGG
>JAXDHK010000214.1:0-6660 GCA_034664545.1 Solirubrobacteraceae bacterium | reverse complement strand
GGTTGAGCGAGCGGGCTCGCCGGTACTCGGAGACGGCGAGCCCCGGCCGACCGAGCTCGGCGGCCAGGCGCGAGGCGACCAGCCAGATCCGCCAGTCGGTCGGCTGGCGCGAGCTCGCCTCGTCGATGGCCCGGTTGGCCTCGGGGAGGGCGCCGGCCTGCTCGTAGACGAGCGCCTGCTCGAGCCGAGGGCTGGCCGCCGCCGGCTCGACGCGCTCGGCGGCGAGGAGATATCCGAGCGCCGCGCCGTAGTTGCCGGTCCGGGCCGCAGTCTGGCTCGAGCGGACCGCCGCCGTGGTGGCCAGGGGCGCGGCGATGGCCGCCAGGGCGGGCCCGGTGGCGAGGACGAGGATCACCCGGACCACGGGGGATCGAGCCCGCCCCGGGGATGCCCGCCCCCCGGAGAGCGAGGCCCCGGCCAGCAGCAGCCCGACGGTCGGGATGGCGGCGAACTGCCAGACCCAGTCGAATCCCGCCGCCGCGGCGAAACCGGCCAGGCCGGCCACCGAGGCGGCCAGAGCCGGCCTCGTCCGCGGTTGCGCGACCGCCCTCACCGCGGCGCGCGACCCGGCGAGGAGGGTTCCACCGAGGATCGTGCAGACCAGGACGAGGCCGACCACGCCGAGCTCGGCGAGGGTCTCGAAGTACAGCGAGTGGGCGTTGCGGGCGAACTCCGAGAGCGTGTTGTGGCCGGCCCACCAGAACTCGAAGGTCCCGGGCCCGATTCCGTGCCAGGGGCTCGACTCCCAGGCCCCGACCGCCGCCTGCCAGAACTGGTAGCGGTGGCTGCCGCTGATCGTCAGGAGGCGGGAGTAGGCGTCTCCGCCGCCCTGGACGTAGGGGGCCTTGAACTCGCGCCAGAGGTCGTCGAGTCCGCCGCCGACGGCGGCGAGGACGAGGACGACGACGGCGAGGGTCGCGGCGCCCCCGAGCGCCCCCCGGCGGACCCGGGGCCCGGGCGTGACCCAGGCCGGCGGGCGCAGGCGGGGCCCGAGGCGCTCGACCGCGACCTGGAGCGCGGCGACCCCGAGGCCGACGGCGACGGCGATGACGAGCATCTGGTGGCGCTCGCCCGCCAGGGTCGGGCCGGTGGCCGCTCCCGAGCGAAGCCCCGGCCGGCTCAGGAGCGCGGCGATGACGACGGCGCTCCCGGCCGCGCCGGCCAGGACGACGGCCAGGACGGCGAGCCGGCGGGGCGTTAGGGCCAGGAGGACGACGAGGCCGGCCGCGCAGGCCAGGGCGCCCCCGCGGGACACGCTGAGGGTCACGCAGAGAGCGATCAGCGGGAGCCCCGCCGCCGCGAGGCCCCGACCGGCCGCCGTGGGGGCCTCGACGGACAGATAGAGCAGGAGCGGGAGCCCGAGGGCGGCGAACTCGCCGACGGCGTCGGCATAGTTGAACGGATAGTCGAGGCGCGACACCGCGACGAACGCCTTGCTCGGATCGGCGGGGAAGAGAGCCGGGGCCAGACGAGAGAGGACGGCCAGGCCGGAGACGAGGCCGATCGCGCAGGCCAGGCCGGTGAGGAGCGCCGGGAGGTTCCCCCGATGGATCAGCCCGACCCCGAGCACGAGGACGCCGGCGTAGGAGGCGACGCGTCCGGCTTCGGCGAGCGAGCGCTCGGCGCTCGTCGACCAGTCGGCTCCGAGCCACGTCCAGAGGAGCAGCCCGCCGAAGAGGCCGAGCACCGTCCAGGTGGCCGGGCCGGGGGGCGTCCGGGGCAGGGTCCCGACGAGGGCGCCGAGCACCACCAGCCACCAGCAGAGGAGGCCGACCTGGCTGCGGACGACCAGGTCGTAGCCCCCGCCGTCGAGCGCGAGGTACACGGCCGGGGCGAAGCCGAGCAGCCAGGCGGCGACCGCGTCGGGGGCAGGGCGGCGGCGGACCCGCGGGCTCGCTGTCGTTGGGGCGGGGGCGTCCATGAGGAGGCGACCGCGGCACCAGCGGGGCTTCGGCGGCGGGCGGGCCAGTAGTCTGACGCAATCCCCAGCCCGGCATCCAAGCTCTCCGGGAGGGCGCTGGCGGGCGCCGTCGGCCTGCTGCTCGCGCTCCTGGCGACGGCCGCGGCGCCGGCCGCGAGCCTCGCGGCTCGGCCCCTGACCACGGGCTTCACCGACGACGTCTTCTTCGCCCCGGCCGCGACCAGCGACCCGTGGTTCGACCGGACGGTGGCCGCCCGAGCCGGGATCGTCGTCCTCGATCTCGAGTGGGGCGGGATCGCCCCGACGGTTCGGGCCCCCGGCTTCGACGCCGCCGACCCCGGTGACCCGGCCTACGGTTGGGGCCCGGTCGACTCGGCCGTCAGGGCCGCCAGCCGCCGGGGCCTGGCCGTCGGCTTCTCGGTGACCCACGCCCCGGCCTGGGCCGAGGGCCCCGGGCGACCGGCCGCGGCGACGCCGGGGAGCTGGCGGCCGGACCCGGCGGCGTTCGCCAGCTTCGCCGCCGCCGCCGCCCGCCGCTACTCCGGCGCCTTCCCCGACCCGCTGACCCCGGGTGGGGTGCTCCCGCACGTGCGCTACTGGCAGGCCTGGGCCGAGCCCAACCTGGCGGTCCACCTGGCGCCCCAGTGGACCGGCAGCCCGGCCGGCTTCGTCCCGGCGAGCCCGGGGATCTACCGCGGCCTCCTGAACGCGTTCTACCGGTCGGTCAAGGCGGTCGACCCCGGCAACGTGGTGATCACGGCCGGGACCGCACCCTTCGGCGACCGAGTCCCGGGCGGGGGGCGCCTGCCCCCGGCCGCGTTCGTCCGGGGGCTGCTCTGCCTCGGGGGCCCGCCGGCTCTGAAGCCCCTGCCGTGCCCGGACCCGGCGCACTTCGACGTCCTCGCCCACCACCCGTACTCGGTCGGCTCGCCCCACCGGCACGCGATCAACCCCGACGACGTCTCGGTGCCCGACCTCGCCAAGCTCACCCGACCGCTCGCCCGCGCGCTCCGGCTCGGCCGCGCCCTCCCCCAGGCGCCGAAGCGGGTGTGGGTGACGGAGTTCTCCTACGACTCGAACCCCCCGGATCCGTACGGCCTTCCGGCCGCCGTCCAGGCGCGCTGGCTCGAGGAGGCGCTCTACGTGCTCTGGAGCCAGGGGGTCGACACCATCAGCTGGTACCTCATCCGCGATCAACCGCCCGTCCCCAACTACGCCACGAGCTACCAGTCCGGCATCTACCTGCGCGACGGTCGGGCCAAGCCCTCGGCCCAGGCCTTCCGCTTCCCCTTCGTCGTCGAGCCCGCCGGTCGCGCCGCCTCCGTCGCCTGGGGCAAGTCCCCGGCGGCCGGGGTCGTGTCGATCCAGCTGCGGCGCGCGGGCCGGTGGGTCACCCTCGCCCGGGTCCCGGTTGCCGCCGGGGGAGTCTTCACCCGCCGCCTGACCGTCCCCCGTGGCTCCTCCCTGCGGGCCCTCGTCGGCGCCGAGGCCAGCCTGGTCTGGTCAGGCGCCTGAGCCGCCGCCGGGCGGGACGGGCGCGGCGCGGCGCGAACGGCAGATCGCCTTGCTCTCGGCCGCTCGCCTGCGTCTACTTCAGTCGGTGCTCAGTCAGAGACCGGCGCACTGCCCGGTTCCGGAGCCCAGGCCGTAGGTGTTCGGCACGCCCCCGTTGGTGGGCGGAGGGACGTTGGTGAAGCAGCTCAGGTTACCGCCGATGTTGTTGCCCCCGATGAGCAGGCCGTTGATGTTCGACCGGGCGAGCACGCCGGCGCCGATCGTGTTGCCGAACAGCGTCGTCCCGCCCCGGTTGCTGCGCAGGGTCACGCCGCCGCCGATCTGGTTGGGCGAGCACCCGCTGCCGGGAGGTCCACCGATCGTGACCGGGCCGGTCGTGTCGACGATGGTGATCGTCCCGGCGGCCGTCACCGTGGTCGGGATGTACGGCGAGGCGGTCGGTCCGCAGATCGAGACGAAGGTCGCTCCGTTGGAGGTGATCGAGCCGTCGATCTCGGAGTTCGAGATGGACAGGCCGCCACCGCCCTGGACGGTCACGCCGCCGAAGACGTGGGCGTTGACGATGCAGACCGTCTCGCCCGGGGCGACGACCACGGTTCCGGCGAACGATCCGGTGATCGTCCGGGTGCAGGCTGGAAGGGCGAGCGCCCTGGACGAGGTCACGGTTCCGGCGATCGACGGCGAGCTCAGGGTCGCGGCTCCGCCGGCACTCGGGATCCCGGCCCCGGGAATCGCCCCGCTGCCGGGCGTCCCGCTGGACGCGCCGATCGTCCCGAGGCCCGTGCCGGCCCCGACCGGACGCAGCACGATCGTCACGGCCTTGGCGCTGTGCCCGGCGATCGTGCCGAGGTTGCACGTGACCGCGCTCGGTCCGGTGCGCCCGCAGCCGGCGCTGGCGCTGGAGAGCTGGACGCCCGCGGGCAGGGCGTTGGTCACGCGCACGGAGCGGATCGCGCGCGCCCCGCGGTTGGCCGCCTGGACGCGGAGGATCGTCGTTCCGTTGGTGGCCGGACGCACCGTCCTCGTCAGCGAGAGCCTGCTCGCTGCCGCATCGGCGCCCGCGGCCGCCAGGGTGGTGGCACCGAGCACAACGACGAGCACACCAGAAAACGTCAGCGTGCGCAGCTTGTCAAGACTCATCCGGAACCGTCCTCCCTCAAACCGGCTCGCGGCCGCGGCCGCGGCTACCCAGTTATCGCCAGATTTGCTTTCGGCTCCAGCATACACGCCGGGGACCCCGCGATCACGCAACGGAGCTCCCCGAGGACCTGCAACGAAACCGTCGCGCCGGACACCGGGCTCGCCTATGATCCCGGGATGCGGGGCTGCCAAGGAAGGGCGTGGTTGCTGGCCGGGGTGGTGGTGGCACTCGCGAGCTTCACGGGGTCCGCGCCCGCGCCGGCCGACCCGGCCCCGGCCCCGGCGGCGACCTGCGACCCGACGGTCGACGCGACCTGCCCGGCGACCCCGGCTGCACCGGCCGACGAGATCCTCTCCAACGAGACCACGTTCACGACATGGACGGCGGTGGTCAGCCCGGCCGCCGTACGCAGCCAGCCGGCGACCTCGGCGGCGAAGGTCGGCTCGCTCCACTTCAACACCGAGGACGGCTTCCCGGAGATCTACATCGTCCTGCGCGAGCGCCGGGTCGCCGGCCAGACGTGGGACGAGGTCCGCCTGCCGGCCAAGCCCGCCGGGCGGACCGGCTGGGTCCAGCACGAGGCGCTCGACACGCTGAACCGGATCGACACCCAGCTCGTCCTCAACCGGGCGACCCAGCGGATCCGGCTGTTCCAGGATGGGCGCAAGGTCTTCGACGCGCCGGCGGGAATCGGCGCGCCCGGAACCCCGACCCCGGCCGGGCACTTCTGGATCCGGGAGGCGTTCCCGGTACGGGGCGTCGGGGCCTACGGCCCGTTCGCGTTCGGAACGAGCGCCTACTCCTCGCTGACCGACTGGCCGGGGGGCGGGGTCGTCGGAATGCACGGGACCAATCAGCCGCAGCTCGTCCCCGGCCGACCCTCACACGGCTGCATCCGCCTGCGCAACGCCGACATCCTGCGTCTCGCCCGGCTGGTCTCGGTCGGCACGCCGCTGCTCGTCCAGTAGCCGGCCCGGCGGCGTCCGCGTCGAGCCGGGGGGTCCCGGCCTCCGGCTCAGCCGGCGGCGGCCAAGCACTCGGCCGGCGGTACGGGGAAGCGGGTCCCCCGCCGGCCTCGTCAGCCGGAGGCCATCAGCTGGCGGAGCACGTAGCGGAGGATCCCGCCGTGGCGGAAGTAGTCGGCCTCCTTGGGCGTGTCGATGCGTACGCGGACCCGGAACTCGCGCCCGTCGGCGCCGACGGTGGCGTGAACCGGAAGGCCCCCGGCGTTGAGCTCGTCGGCGAACCCGGTGACCGTGAACGACTCCTCGCCGGAGAGGCCGAGCGAGGCGACGGTGTCCCCGTCGGCGAACTGGAGGGCGAGCACGCCCATGCCGACGAGGTTCGACCGATGGATCCGCTCGAAGCTCTCGGCGATCACGGCCCGGACACCCAGGAGCATGGTGCCCTTGGCCGCCCAGTCGCGCGAGGATCCTGACCCGTACTCCTTGCCGCCGAGCACGACCAGGGGGACGCCGTCGGCCTGGTAGCGCATGGCGGCGTCGTAGATCGACATCGCCTCGCCGTCCGGGAGGTGCCGGGTCACGCCGCCCTCGGTTCCGGGAGCGAGTTGATTGCGCAGACGGATGTTGGCGAAGGTCCCGCGCACCATGACCTCGTGGTTGCCCCGGCGCGAGCCGTAGGAGTTGAACTCGCCGGGGACGACCCCGTGCTCCTGGAGGTAGCGGCCGGCCGGTCCGTCGCGCTTGATCGAGCCGGCGGGGGAGATGTGGTCGGTCGTGACCGAGTCGCCGAGAACGGCGAGGGCCCGGGCGCCGGCGATCTCGGCGACCGGCTCGAGCTCGGGCGAGAGCGACTCGAAGAAGCTCGGCTGGCGCACGTAGGTCGAGGCGTCGTCCCAGGCGAAGCGGTCGCCGGTCGGGACGACGAGGCCCCGCCAGCGCTCGTCGCCGTCAAACACCTCGCCGTAGCTGCGGCGGAACATGTCGGAGTGGACGGCGCGCTCGACCGTCTCGGCGACCTCCTGCTCGGTCGGCCAGATGTCGCGGAGGTAGACCGGACGCCCGGCCTCGTCCTCGCCGAGGGGCTCCCCGGCGATGTCGCAGTCCATCGTCCCGGCGAG
>JAXDHK010000213.1:0-2779 GCA_034664545.1 Solirubrobacteraceae bacterium | reverse complement strand
TCGCGGGTGCCGTCCCGGGCGCCGCCCGGGTGGTGGCGGGGACCTCGGAGCTCGACGGGGTGGCGTGCTCCGGGGCGACGGCGTGCTGGGCGGTCGGCCAGGACGCCTCGAGTCGGGGCGTGGTCGTCGGGATCAACGGCGGGACCGTGGGCGAGGCCCAGGTCGTCGCCGGGACAGAGCTCCTCACGAGCGCGGCGTGCGGGGGAGTCGCGGCGTGCGAGTCGGTGGGCTACAACGCGGCCGGAGAGGGGGTGGTGGTCGCGGTGGCCAACGGCGTCCCGGGTCCGGCCCGGGTCGTGCCGGGCACGTTCGAGCTCGACGGGATCGCCTGCGCGGACGCGGTGAGCTGCGAGGCGGTGGGCTCCAACTCGGCCAACCGGGGGGTGGTGGTCGCGATCGTCAACGGCATCCCGGGGGCGGCCCACGTCGTGGCGGCCGCGGAGGTGCTCGACGGAGTGGCGTGCCCCGACGCCTCGACCTGCCGGGGGGTGGGGTTCAGCGCGAGCCGGCCCCAGCGTGGCCTGGTCGTATCGACCGGGGCCGGGAATCCGGGCATGGCCCGCATCGTCCCCGGGACCTCCACCCTCCGCGGCGTGGCCTGCCGTTCGGCCGCCGATTGCGAGGCCGTCGGCTCGAGCTCGTCACCCGTCTCCAGCGCCGGCCGTGTGGTGCCCGTCGCCGAGGGGACCCCGGGGGCCGCGCAGGCCATTCCGGCGAGCCGGGACACGAGGTTCCCACCGCCTGGGGAGACGGCGCTCCGGGGAGTGGCGTGCGTCCGGTCCGCCCCCGTGTGCGCGGCCGTCGGGGCCGGCGATGACCATTCGGACTCGTCCCTGCGCGGGGTGCTCGCCACCGTCACCACGCCGGTCGCGTTCTCGTGCGGGACGATCGTCACCGGGAGTCACGCGGGGACGCTGGTGGTCCGGGCCGGGTCGACGTGCCTGACGAGCGCTCGTCTCACCGGGAGCGTCAGCGTGGAGCCGGGGGCCGTCCTTCATGTCACGAGCTCGACGATCACCGGGTCGATCACCGCGCACGCGCCCGGGGGTGTCCGGCTGTGCCGGGCGCACGTCGGACGCTCGGTCTCGGTCAGCGGCGCCACGGGCCCGGTGGTCGTCGGCGATCCGGGCCGGGGCAGCTGCGCCGGTAACTGGATCGGCGGGTCTCTGCGGCTGAGCAACAACACCCACGGCGTCCAAGCCCGGGGCAACCACCTCAACGGCTACTCGGCCGCGGGGCCGTAGTCCAGGTCGCGCGGCCGGCCGGGGCCTTCGGTGTCGGGCTCGGGAGCCGCGGTCGGGTCGGTGACGATCCGGCCGTAGTTGAGCCGCATCAGCTCGATCACGTCGAGGACGTCGGCGTCGTCCTCGATCCGCCGCGCCGCCGGACCGGCCTTGCCCGGGAAGACTGGGTGGTCGATGATCCTGTTCTGGCGCTTCAGCTCGAACCAGACGTCCTTGGGGAAGGCGAAGTGGGCGGCGTGGTCGCCGTGGAGGTGGCCGAGCTCGCGGCGTCCGACCTTGAACGCGAACTCGCCCCGCCGACCGGAGGCCGTCTCGACTCCAGGCCACGCCGCGACCGCTTCTGTGATCTGTTCGCTGGGTGTCTGCGTGCCGATCATCGTGTCTCCCGTCCGGTTTGCCTCGCCGGTTTCCAACCTACAACCTCAAGTGCGGTCGCAGTCCAGCCGTCCGCGGGCTCTGGGTCGTCGAGAGCTCGAACCTCGATCGCCTCGACGGTTCGCCATCCGCGCGTCGGGCGGTCAGCTCGTGGCGCCGAAGTCCTCGGTGTAGGTCGCCCCGGGCCCCGGGGTGAGGACGGCGGGGGCGGCGGGGGCGACGCCGATGCCGGTGTCGCGGTAGGCGGGGTCGAGGATGTTCGCCCGGTGGCCGGGGGAGCCCATCCACATCTTGACCATGGCGGCCGGGGTGGCCAGGGAGCCGCCGGCGGCGGCGATGTTCTCACCGACGGTGAAGCCGGCGCCCGGGCGGACGTAGCCGGCCCGGCGGATACGGGCGAGGGGGTCGGCGCCCGACGGGTTGACGTGATCGAAGAAGTTGCGGGCAACCATGTCCTGGGCGTGCCGGGCGGCGGCGCCGGCGAGAGCGGCGTCCGGGCGGAGGGCGCCGAGCCCGGCGGCGGCCCGCTCCTGGTTGACCAGGCAGAGGGTGGCGGCGGCGACCCGATCGAGGTTGGCGGACGCGGGGATGAGGTTGGCGTCCGAGCAGGCGGCGGAGCTGACCCGAGCGGCCGGGGCGGCCGCCTTGTGGGCGTGGTGGCGGGCCTTGTGGGCGGCCTGGGCCGGAGTCGCGATGAGGGCGACGACGACGGCGAGGACGAGGGCGAGAACGAGACGGCAGGGGCGAACGACGCGGACAGGCACGGTGGCGACCTCCAGCTAAGACGCCACCACCCATCCTTCGGCAACCCGGCCTACCCACACCGAAGTGGTGGCACCGTGGCTTTGCGTCCCCGCCTCACGACGGGTTTGCCCTTCTCGGGAAAGCGGCGTTGTTTTGGACTACGCCCTAGGCATCGGCAGGGTTCGGGGAGGGGTACGGCTGAGGCCCTCGGACGTAAACAAACGTTGGCGGGGCGACGCTTGGTTAGGCGGGGCGAGTCCGGCCGCCCAGTCAGCTGTGGCGCGGCGGCGGGGGAGGGCGGCTTGGGCACAGCACCGCCTGACGGGCTCGATCGAGGGCGACGCCGCGGAGGATGTCGTGCTCGGAGGTCTCGAAGCCGGGGAGGCCGAAGGTCTCGAGGACCTCGATGAGGATGG
>JAXDHK010000212.1:0-4351 GCA_034664545.1 Solirubrobacteraceae bacterium | reverse complement strand
GGGGGGTGGAGCCCGGTCCGGAGGCCGGACGGGACGCCGGCGGCGGGGGCGCCGCCGCGAGCCGACCGGCGGCCGGGGACGCCGGCGCCGGGGGCGCCGCCGCAGGCCGACCGGCGGCCGGGGACGCCGGCGGCGGGAGCGCCGCGGCCGGAGCGATCGACCGTCTGCCGGCCGACGCCGAGGAGCTGATCCTGGCGCGCCGGGTCGGGGCGGACGGGCGGACGCGGGCCTACCTGAACGGCCGCTCGATCACGGTGACCGAGCTGCGGGCGCTGGCCTCGGAGCTCCTGTCCTTCTACGGCCAGCACGAGCACCGGCGGCTGATGCTGGGGGCGGCCCAGCTCGAGATCCTCGACGGCTTCTGCGGGCCCGAGCAGGCTCGGCGGCGGGCGGCGTGCGCGGGGGCCTGGCGGCGGCTGCGGGAGTCCCGGACCGAGCTCGGGCGCCTCGACGAGCTGACCGGCGCCCGGGAGCGGGAGCTCGACCTGCTGGAGTTCGAGCTCGGGGAGATCGAGCGGCTCGAGCTCAGGCCGGGGGAGCGGGAGGAGCTCGGGGCCGAGCGTGAGCGCCTGCGCCACCTCGAGGCCCTGCGGGCGGGAACGTTCGCGGCGACCGAGATCCTCGCCGGCGACGACGGGGCCCTCGCCGGCCTGGCCGGGGCGGCGGCCGGCCTGGAGGCGGTCGCCGGGGTGGATGCCGAGCTCGACGGGCTGGCCGAGCGCCTGCGGGGCCTGGGTCTCGAGGCGCAGGACGTCGTGTCCGAGCTCCGCCGGTACGGCGAGGGGCTCGAGGGGGAGCCGGGGCGCCTGGAGGCGGTCGAGGAGCGCCTGGCCGGGATCGCCCGGCTCGAGCGCAAGCACGGGGGGACGATCGAGCTGGTGCTCGAGCACGCCGAGCGGTGCGCGGCGCGCCGGGACGAGCTCCTCGGTGCGGAGGTGGCCATGGGAGCCGCCCGGGAGGAGGCCGACCGGGCCGGGGCGGCTCACGCCGAGGCGGCCGGCGCCGTGTCCGCGGCCCGGACGGCGGCGGCGCCCGGCCTCTCGGAGGCGGTCTGCGCCCGGCTGGAGTCGCTGGCCATGCCGGATGCGAGCTTCGCGGTCGTCCTCTCGGGGGCCGAGCCCGGCCCGACCGGGTCCGACGGCGTTGAGTTCGAGATCGCGCCCAACCCGGGGGTGCCGGCCGCCCCGCTGCGGGACACGGCCTCGGGGGGCGAGCTCTCGCGGGTGATGCTGGCCCTGCTCGGGGCGGCGAACCACGGGAGCGAGACGACCCTGGTCTTCGACGAGGTCGACGCGGGGATCGGCGGCCACACCGCCCGGGCGGTCGGCGAGCAGCTGCGGGCCCTGGGCGAGGGTCGGCAGGTCGTGTGCATCACCCACCTCCCGCAGGTGGCTTCGTGCGCGACGCGTCACTTCACGATCGTCAAGGATACGACGGTCGAGCCGGCCCGGACGACGGTCATCCGGCTCGAGGCCGAGGCGGTGGTGTCCGAGCTGGTGCGAATGCTCGGGGCCGAGGAGGAGGACCAGGCCGCCCGGCGCCACGCGAGCGAACTGCTGCGGGCGGCGTAGTGTCCCGGCTGCCGGCGCCGATACTCTCGGCGTGGTGGCCAGGCAAGAGCTGAGCGTAGGTACGGCGCCGGGGCGGGACGAGCCGCGGGTCGTCGAGGGCGTCGTGCGCCTCGGCCGCCGGACGAAGCTCCTGACCCGCCGGCTGCAGGCCGGGGAGATCGCCGTGGTCGACCACGAGAACCTGGATCGGGTCTCGGCCGAGGATCTGGTGGCGGTCGGCGTCAAGGCGGTGCTCAACTGCCGGCCGTCGTCGAGCGGGACCTATCCGAACATGGGGCCGCTCCTCCTCGTCGAGGGGGGCGTCCACCTCGTCGATCTCCTCGACGACGGGGTCTTCGGGCTGCTGCGCGACGGGGAGCGGATCGTCGTGCGCGGGGGCGAGGTCCTCCGCGCCGGCAAGGCCGTCGCCCAGGGGACGGTGCTCGAGCGGGCGGAGGTGCGCGAGCGGACCGACGAGCGGCGCCGGGAGATCGGGGAGGCGCTGGAGCGGTTCGCCCACAACACGATCGAGCACATGCTCGAGGAGCGGGAGCTTCTGGCCGGGGCGGTCGACCTGCCGCGGTTCTCGACCGAGTTCCGGGACCGGCCGGTGCTGATCGTGGTGCGGGGGGTCGACCATCAGCGCGACCTCCGGGCCCTGCGGCCGTACATCCGCGACCAGCGCCCGGTGCTGGTCGGAGTCGACGGGGGGGCGGACGCGATCCGGGAGGAGGGCTTCCGGGTCGACATGATCGTCGGGGACATGGACTCCGCGACCGAGGACACGCTTCGTGGCGGGGCCGAGCTGGTCCTCCACACCTACCCCGACGGCCGGGCCCCGGGCCGGGCGCGCCTCGACGAGCTCGGGTTGACCTACCGGCGGGTTCCGGCCCCGGGAACCAGCCAGGACGTCGCGATGCTGATCGCCGCCGAGAAGGGGGCGTCGCTGATCGTCTCGGTCGGATCCCAGGCCAACCTGGTCGAGTTCCTCGACAAGAACCGCCAGGGGGCGTCGTCGACCTTCCTCACCCGGCTGCGGGTCGGGGAGATCCTGGTCGACGCGAAGGGGGTGAGCCGGCTCTACCGGCCGCAGCCCGGGAGCGGGCCCCTGCTGTTCGTGCTGGCGGCCGGGGTGGTCACCCTGGTGGCGATCGTCTGGACGACCCCGGGGCTCCACGACGTGGCCGAGCTGCTGTGGCTGAAGGTCCAGGCTCTCCTCGGGATCGGCCAGTAGTTGTTCGACTTCCGCTACCACGCCCTGTCGCTGGCCGCCGTCCTCATCGCCCTGGCGGTCGGGCTGCTGCTGGGGGTGGCGATCGGCGACGCGAACCTGGTCTCGAACGCCGAGAAGCATCTCCGGGACTCGCTGCGCGGCGACCTGAACAACGCGCGGCGGGACTCGGCCAACCTCCGGGCCCAGCTCGCCGCGCGGGCGGAGTACGAGCGGGCGGTCTACCCCCAGCTCGTGGCCGGAGCCCTCCCGGGGAAGCGGATCGGCCTGATCTTCCTCGGCCAGCCCTCGAACGCGGTGAGCGGACTCGTCCGGGGCGCGCTCGACCCGACGGGAGCGGAGATCGTGCTGGTCGCCGTGATCCGCGACCCCCTGGACCCGGCGCCGGTGGCCGCGGCGGCGGCCTCGACCCGGTACGCGGCCCTGGCGACCGACCCGACCCTGATGGGGCCGTTCGGGACCCGGGTCGGAGTTCAGCTCGTCACGGGCGGGCGTCTGCTCAGCAAGGTTCAGCCGGCGCTCTTCTCGGCCTACAACGGGGCGATCGAGCGCCTCGACGGAATCGTCCTGGTACGTGCGCCCGGGAGCGTCGACCCGACCGCCCAGCAGGCCAACGACCAGTTCGAGAACGGGCTGGCCACGGGGCTGGGGGCGACCGGGGTCCCGGTCGTCGGAGTCGAGACCTCGACGACCAACCCGTCGGAGATCCCGTGGTACGCGCAGCGGAGCTTCTCGAGCGTGGACGACATCGAGGACCAGGCCGGGGCGACCGCCCTGGTCGAGTCGCTGTCCGGGGCCCACGGGGCGTTCGGGCGCAAGCCGACGGCGACGGCCATCCTCCCTCCGAGCGCCGGCAACCACCGTCCGTGAGCAGCTCCACGGGCCTGGGGGTCGGCTTCCTCCTCTCCCGGTCCTGGGCGATCTACCGGGCCCATCTGGGGATGATCCTCCTGGTCGCCGGGGGCGTGGTGCTGGTGGTGGACGTGATCCTGGCCGCCGGGCTCGGCCAGCTGACGGCGGGCTACAACCTGAGCTCGAGCTCCGGGGGCCAGGCGGTCAGCATCGCGGGGTCGGCGTTCGTGACCACGCCGCTGATCACGGCCATGCTCGCCCGGGCCGTGCTCGACGTCGCGGCCGGGGACGAGCCGTCGGCCCGACGGTCGGTCCGGTGCGGACTCGACCTGTTCGCCCCGCTGCTCATCGTGATGGTGCTCTGGGCGGCGGCGGTCTTCGCCGGGCTCCTGGCGCTCTTCGTCCCGGGCATCTACATCGCCGTGAGCTGGTACTTCGGGGCGCAGGCCGTGGTGATCGACGACCGTCGCGGCCTGGCCGCCCTGGCCCGGAGCGGAGAGCTCGTCCGGGGCCGGTGGTGGCGGGCCGCGGCGACCGGCGTCGTCCTCCAGGTCGCGGTCCTGATCCCGGGCTCCCTCGTCTCGGTCGTCTTCGACGAAGCCGCCCGGTCCGCCGACTCCATGGCCATCCTCGTCCTCGGGGGCATCGTCGCCCAGACCTTCGCCCTCCCCTTCGTCGCCATCGGGGCCACCCTCTTCTACCTGGACCTCCGCTCGAC
>JAXDHK010000211.1:0-6485 GCA_034664545.1 Solirubrobacteraceae bacterium | reverse complement strand
GGCCGTTCAGCTCGAAGTAGATCGACCGCCGGCCCTCGGAGTCGGGCTCGCCCACGGCGAAGAAGCGCACGATCAGGTCGATCCCCCGCTCGATCTCCACGGTCAGCTCCTCGTCGTGGCGCAGGCCCCAGAAGAAGACCGGGGTCGGCAGGACGCTGACGTCCCCGTACAGGGCCTGGAACTCCGCGAACTCGACGAACACCTCCGGGTACATCAGGTACGAGGCCAAATCCTGGTCGGTGGCCGGCCGCCCGATTCGCCCCTCGAGCTCCGCCCGCGTCTCGTCGAGGTCTACCGGCGGTAGGGCCTGGCCTGGGCGGACCTCCAGGGGGGCCCTTCCCTTCAGGACCTTGCGCTGGAGCTCCCCCGGGAAGCCGCCCGCCGGCTGGCCCACGTCCCCGTGGAAGAACTCGACGATCGACTCCGGGAAGGCGATCTCCCGCCCCGGGTCGACCACGTCGTCGGCGCTCAGGTCGTTGGTCACCATCAGGACGGCCAGATCCCCCACCGCCTTGGACGTCGGCGTCACCTTGACGATGTCCCCCAGCAGCTTGTTCGCCTCGGCGTAGGCCCCGGCCACCTCCGGCCACCGCCCCTCGATCCCCAGCGCCTTGGCCTGCTGGCGGAGGTTCGTGTACTGGCCGCCCGGCATCTCGTGGACGTAGACCTCCGAGGCCCCCGCCCGCATCGGGCTCTCGAACCCCGCGTAGTAGGTCCGCACCGTCTCCCAGTAGTGGGCCGCCTCGGCCAGCGCCTCCCGCCGAAGGCCCGTGTCCCGGTCGGTGTACCGGAGGGCCTCGACGATCGCTCCCAGGTTGGGCTGCGAGGTCAGGCCGCTCATCGGGTCGATCGCCGCGTCGGCCGCGTCGACCCCGGCCTCCGCCGCCGCCAGCACGCTCGCCGCCGACGCCCCGCTCGTGTCGTGGGTGTGGAAGTGGATCGGGATCCCCACCTCGTCGCGCAGCGCCCGGACCAGGCGCCGGGCCGCCTCCGGCTTGCACAGGCCGGCCATGTCCTTGATCCCCAGCACGTGCGCCCCCGCCGCCTCGAGCTCCCGGGCGATCCCGACGTAGTAGCCGAGGTCGTACTTCGAGCGCCCCGGGTCGAGGATGTCCCCCGTGTAACAGATCGCCGCCTCGCACAGGGCGCCCGACTCGAGCACCGCGTCCATGGCCACCCGCATGTTCTCGACCCAGTTCAACGAGTCGAACACCCGGAACAGGTCGACCCCGGCCGCCGCGGCCTCGCCCACGAAGAACCGGACCACGTTGTCGGGGTAGTTGGTGTACCCGACCGCGTTCGACGACCGCAGCAGCATCTGCAGCAGGATGTTCGGGACCCGCTCCCGGATCCCCGCCAGCCGCTTCCACGGATCCTCCTTCAAGAAGCGCATGGCCACGTCGAACGTCGCTCCGCCCCAGCACTCGAGCGACAGGAGCCCGTCGAGCTCCCGGGCGTACATCGGCGCGATGCCCAGGAGGTCGTGGGTCCGCACGCGCGTGGCCAGGAGCGACTGGTGGGCGTCCCGGAAGGTCGTGTCGGTCAGGAGCAGGCGGTCCTGGTCGCGCATCCACCGCCCGAAGCCCTCCGGACCGAGCTCCTCCAAGAGGCCCCGCGTCCCCGCCCGCAGACCCGGGCGGCCGTCCACCTCGGGGACCGGCGCCGGCCGGAGCGGTCCCGGGTCGGGGTGCCCGGCCACCGCCGGGTTCCCGTTGACCAGCACCTCCCCGACGAAGGCGAGGAGACGGGTCCCCCGGTCCTGGCGCGGGGCGAAGTCGAACAGCTCCGGGGTCGTGTCGATGAACCGCGTCGTGATGTCCCCGGCCAGAAACGCCGGGTGGGTGATCAGCGCGTTCAGGAAGAGGAGGTTCGTCTTCACCCCCCGGATCCGGTACTCCCGCAGGGCCCGGCTCATCCGCGCGACCACCTCCTCCGGGGTCGGGGCCCAGGCCGTGACCTTCTCGAGCAGCGAGTCGTAGGACGGGGTGACCACCGCCCCGACATGGGAGGTCCCCCCGTCCAGGCGGATGCCGAAGCCCGTGGCCTCCCGCTTGGTGATGATCCGCCCGTAGTCGGGGATGAACTCGTTCTCCGGATCCTCGGTCGTCACCCGGCATTGCAGCGCGTGGCCGTTCAGCCGGATGTCCGCCTGCCCCGGGACCCCGCTCTCCGGCGTCCCGATCAGGGCCCCCTCGGCCACGCGGATCTGCGCCTTGACCAGGTCGACGCCCGTGACCACCTCGGTCACCGTGTGCTCGACCTGGATCCGCGGGTTGACCTCGATGAAGAAGAACCGGCCGGTGTCGATGTCCTGGAGGAACTCCACCGTCCCGGCGTTCCGGTAGCCCGCCTCCCGGGCCAGGCGCACCGCCGCCGCGCACAGCTCCTCCCGGGTCCCCGGATCCAGCGCCGCCGCCGGCGCCCGCTCCACCACCTTCTGGTGGCGCCGCTGGACCGTGCAGTCCCGCTCGTAGAGGTGCACCACCTCCCCGGCCGAGTCCCCGAGGATCTGGACCTCGAGGTGCCGGGCTCGCTCGACCAGCCGCTCCAGGAAGACATCGTCCCGACCGAAGGCGGCCTTCGCCTCCCGGCGCGCCGCGGCCACCTCCTCGACGAGATGGGACGGGCCCTCGACCACGCGCATCCCCCGGCCGCCCCCGCCCCAGCTCGCCTTGACCATCACCGGGAAGCCCACCTCGGCGCCCAGCCGCTCGACCTCCCGATCGTCGTCCGGGAGCGGTCCCGTGGCCGCCATCACCGGCACCCCGGCCCGCTCGGCCAGCTTCCGCGCTGACACCTTGTCGCCCAGCTCCTCCATCACCGAGACCGGCGGGCCGATCCAGACGATGCCCTCCGCCGCGCACGCCCCGGCCAGCCCCGGGTTCTCCGAGAGGAAGCCGTAGCCCGGATGGATCGCGTCGACCCCGACCTCGCCGGCCACGCCCACGATCTCCTCGATCCCCAGGTAGGCCTGCACCGGCGCCTGGCCCCGACCCACGAGGTAGGCCTCGTCGGCCTTGAACCGGTGGAGGGCGAACCGATCCTCGCGCGAGTACACAGCCACCGTCTCCAGCCCGAGCTCGGCCGCCGCCCGGAAGATGCGGATCGCGATCTCCCCGCGGTTGGCGACCAAGAGCTTCCGGATCTTCCGCGCCATCAGACGGCGAGGATACGCCGCTCCCCGCCGGACTCGGCCCTCAAGCCCGGACCGGGATCCGACGATACCCAGAGGGTTGTCGACCCTCGCTCCGATCCGGAGTTCAGAACCCGACGCTCCGCGGACCCATCCGCGGACCATCGGGTGGTTGGGAACCACCGCCCTGGCCATGGGCGGGTCCAACCAGAGCCTCTTCATCGTCGGCGCCCTGATCGCCGCCCAGGGCAGCGGGGCGGTCCCCCTCCTCGTCGCCGGCCTCGTCCTCAGCTGGGCCGCCCTCCCCGGGTGGACCGAGCTGATCATGATGTGGCCCGACCGGGTCGGCGGGATCGCCGCGACCTGCGCCGAGGCCTTCCGCCCGTACAGCCCGGTCCTCGCCAACCTCTGCGGCGTCTGCTACTGGTGGGGCTGGATCCCGACCTGCGGCCTCACCGCGCTCCTCTCGGCCTCGGCCATCCACCAGTGGTACCTCCCGGGGATCTCGGTGCCCCTGATGGCCTCGGGCATCGTCCTCGTGTTCGCCGCCGTCAACCTGATCGGCGTCCGCTGGGCCACGCGGGTGGCGATTCCCATCGCCTGCGCGTCGGCGATCCTCGCCGCCGGGTCGACGCTGATCCCGGTCCTCGCCGGGAACGTCGACTGGCACGCGGCGAGCTCGTTCCACCTGAACACGCCGTTCCACGGCTTCTTCGGGGTGGTGACCAGCGCCATGGCCGGCCTCTACCTGATCGGCTTCGCCGCCCCGGCGTTCGAGGCCGCGGCCTGCCACGTCGGCGAGACCCGCGACTGGGAGCGCAACGTCCCCCGGGCGATGTTCGCCAGCGCCGGGATGGCCACGCTCTTCTTCATCGCCATCCCCGTCGTCTGGCTCGGGGCGATCGGCACCGGCGGCCTCGGCGGCGACCTCACGGCCACGCTCGGCCCGACCTTCGCCCCCCTGCTCGGGACCGCGGCCAAGACCGCGGCCATCTGGTTCCTCGTCCTCAACATGTTCCACGGGACGCTCCAACCCCTGGCCGGGGCATCCCGGACCCTGGCCCAGCTGAGCGAGGACGGCCTCCTCCCCCGGATCCTGGCCAAGCGCTCCCGCCTCGACGTGCCCGCCGTGGCCACCCTCCTGACCGCGGCCATGGCGATCGCCTTCCTCCTCGCCGGCGACCCGACCTGGATGATCGCCGGGGCGAACCTCTGCTACCTGATCGCGATCGGCCTGCCGAGCATCGCCGTCTGGATCCTCCGGCGCAACGCTCCCGACCTGGTGCGCCCGTGGCGGGCCCCGCGCGGGACGATCGTCCTCGGCGTCGGCGCCGCCACGGCGTGGGCGATCGCCACCGTGTTCGGGTTCTCCCAGTTCGGCCTCCCGACCGTCCTCTTCAGCCTCGCCCTCGCCTACTCCGGGTCGATCCTCTACGCCTGGCGGACCCACAGCGACCGCCGGCGCCACGGCGAGCCGACGCTCGTCCGCTCGCTCCACGTCAAGCTGACCGGGGCGATGCTCGCCGTGATCGCCCTCGACGGCGCCGGCTACCTCCTCGCCGTGACCCGGGTCGACGGAGCCAACCCCGAGCTGATCGTCGTGCTCAAGGACATCTTCGTGCTCGTCACCCTCCTGACCATCAGCGTCGGGCTCGTCCTTCCCGGGATGATCTCCCACGCCGTCGGCCAGGTCGCCGAGGGGGCCCGGCGGCTGGCGGCCGGGACGGTCCACGAGCTGACGACGGCGATGGAGGCCCTCGCCGACGGGCGCCTCGACGCCGCCCACGCCGAGATCGACGTCCAGCACCTCGACGTCCGCGCCCGGGACGAGATCGGCGCGATGGCCGATTCCTTCAACGACATGCAGGCCGAGGTGGCTCGGGCCGCCGTCGCCCTCGACGTCGCCCGGGAGGCCCTCCGCCGCGACCGCTCCCAGCTGGCGATCGCCCGCGACCAGGCGGTCGAGACCTCCCGGCTGAAGTCGGCCTTCGTGGCCAACATGAGCCACGAGATCCGCTCGCCCATGAACGGGGTCCTCGGGATGAACGGGCTCCTCCTCGACACCGCGCTCGACGACGAGCAGCGGGCGTTCGCCGTGGCCGTCTCCCGGTCGGGCGAGGCGCTCCTGGCCATCATCGACGACATCCTCGACTTCTCCAAGATCGAGGCCGGGAGGGTCGACCTCGAGCGGGTCGCGTTCGGCATGCCCGACATCGCCGACCAGGCCGCCGGGATGTTCGCCGCCCAGGCGAGCTCGAAGGGGATCACGCTCGACCTCGACGTCGCCGCCGACCTCCCCGGCCTCCTCGGCGATCCCACCCGGACCCGCCAGATCCTCGTGAACCTCGTCGCCAACGCCGTCAAGTTCACCAGTGCCGGCCGAATCGCCATTCGCGTCCGGGCCGAGGACCCGGTCTCCGAGACCGTCCTCGTCCGGGTCGAGGTCGCCGACTCCGGGATCGGCATCGACGGCCCGGCCGCCGCCAAGCTCTTCGAGCCGTTCACCCAGGCCGACGCCTCGACCACCCGAAAGTACGGGGGCACCGGCCTCGGCCTGGCCATCTCCAAGCAGCTCGTCGAGATGATGGGCGGCCGTATCGGGGTCGACAGCCGGCTCGGCCACGGGAGCACGTTCTGGTTCGAGGTGCGCTTCGACGTGACCGACCCCGTCGAGCCGGCCGCGCCTGCCGCCCCCGAGATCGCCCCGGCCCCGCCCAGGCCGGCCCGGGCCGAGCTCGCCCCCGGGGCGCCCGTCATCCTCGTGGCCGAGGACAGCCCGGTCAACCAGATCGTCGCGGTCCGGATGCTCGAGCAGTGCGGCTACCGGTCGGAGCTCGCCGGTGACGGCCGGAGCGCGGTCGAGGCCTTCGGCCTGCGGCCCTACGCCGCCGTCCTCATGGACTGCCAGATGCCCGAGCTCGACGGCTACGCGGCGACGGCTGAGATCCGTCGGGCCGAGGCGGGCCTGGCGCACATCCCGATCATCGCGATGACCGCCAACGCCCTCACCGGGGACCGGGAGAAGTGCCTGGCGGCCGGCATGGACGACTACCTGAGCAAGCCGGTTCGCCGGGAGGCCCTGGCCAGCGTCCTCGAGCGCTGGGTCCCGGCGCCCGCTCCGGCTCCGGCGAGCCCGGGGCCTCGGCCTCGGCCCGCGCCCGCGCGCTCCCTGGCCTGATCTGGCCGCCCGGGGGGGCGGGGGTCACGAGACGCGGCGGTCGCCGCTCGATCCTCCTCCCCTCGCGCGGTCGACCTCGGTCAAACGTCCGCTCCCCGGGCATGTGACTCGACCCCGGCCGGGGTTATGCCGTTGACCAACCAGCACCTAGCACCCGCACTCCCCGCCCGGGCA
>JAXDHK010000210.1:0-5380 GCA_034664545.1 Solirubrobacteraceae bacterium | reverse complement strand
GACGGCGACGATGAGCTCGTCGAAGAGAGCCGCGGCCCGGGTGATGACGTCCATGTGGCCGTTGGTGATCGGGTCGTAGGACCCCGGGCAGACGGCAATTCGGTTGTTCGGGGTCAACTTGACGGCGGCTCCGGTCGGCTGTGCACGCGGATCAGCGTGTCACCGTAGCGTCGCTCGCGCTCGAGCGGCAGCGCGAGCTCGATCCGCGACCGGCGATCGGTCTCGCAGACCGCCCGCCCCCCGGGCGCCAGGACCGCCGCGAGCGGGCGCGCCAGCTCCGGCCCGAGGCTCTCGGCCTGGCGGTAGGGAGGGTCGAGGAAGACGACATCGTAGGTCTCCCCCCGGGCGGCGGCGGCCCGGAGCTCCGGCCGGGCGTCCCCGCCCCGGATCCGGGCCACCCGCTTCTCGATCCCGAGATCCTCGAGGTTCCCGGCGAGCACCGCCCGGGCGGCCGGCGAGCGCTCGACGAACGTCACCCCGACCGCCCCCCGCGAGATCGCCTCGATCCCGAGCGCCCCCGATCCGGCGAACAGGTCGAGCACGTGGGCCCCGTCGAGCGGGCCGAGCATCGAGAACACCGCCTCCCGGACGCGCTCGGACGTCGGCCGCGTCGCCGCCCCGGCCGGGGCCCGCAGGCGGCGCCCACCGTAGCGGCCGGCGATCACCCGCATCCGCGCTCGCTCCGCCGACGGCGTCGCCACCGCCGCCGCCGCCGCCGCTCGGTGATCCCACCCGCATGCTCGCCGGCGCCCACCACCTCAGGCCGCGATCGGCCGGTCGGCCTCCTCGCCGAGCGCCGCCGCCAGGGCGAGGGCCAGGAGGGCGTGCTCGGGGGCGCTCAGATCCGGATCGGCGGCGATCACCCGCTCGGCCCACCCGCGGGCCCGCTCGAGCAGCTCGCCGTCCTCGGGGAGGCGGGCCGTCCGGAACTGGCTGATCCCCGACTGGCGGGTCCCGATCAGCTCCCCCTCCCGGCGGAGCGCCAGGTCGATCTCGGCGAGCGCGAACCCGTCGGCGTGGTCGACCAGGGCCCGGAGGCGGGGCGAGCTCTTCGGGCCGAAGAGCAGGCACAGCGACGGATGCTCCCCCCGGCCGACCCGGCCCCGGAGCTGGTGGAGCTGGGAGATCCCGAAGCGCTCGGCGTTCTCGACGACCATCACCGAGGCGTTCGGGACGTCGATCCCGACCTCGACCACCGAGCTCGCGACGAGGATGTCGGCCTCGCCCCCGGCGAACGCCGCCATCGCCGCCTGCTTGTCCCGGTGGTGCATCTGCCCGTGGAGGAGGACGACCCGGAAGTCGGCGAACTCCCCCGCGGCCAGACGCTCGAACTCGACCGTCGCCGCCCGGGCCTCGGCCAGGCTCGCCGCCCTCCCCCACGACCCGGCTCCGGGCTCCTCGGCCTCCTCGACCAGGGGGCAGACCACGAAGGCCTGGCGCCCGCCCCGGAGCTCCTCCCGGATCCGCTCGTAGGCCCGCGCCCGCTCGCGCTCCCCCGAGATCAGGTGGGTGTCGATCGGCCGGCGTCCGCGCGGCAGCTCGCGCAGCCGGGTCTGGTCGAGATCGCCGTGCTGGCACAGGGCCAGCGTCCGGGGGATCGGGGTGGCCGTCATGTGCAGGACGTGGGGTACGAGGCCGGCCGGGGCCTTGGCGTCCAGCGCCGCCCGCTGGCGCACCCCGAACCGGTGCTGCTCGTCGACCACCGCGACCGCCAGGCCGGCGAAGGCCACCCCCGGCTCGATCAGCGCGTGGGTCCCGACGGCCAGCGCCAGCTCACCGCTCCCCAGCTTGGCCAGGATGTCGGCCCGGCGGGCGGCCGGGGTCGAGCCGGTGAGGAGGCCGAGGGTGACGTTCTCGGCCCCGATCAGCCGCTGGATCGCCGCGAAGTGCTGCTCGGCGAGCGTCTCGGTCGGGGCCATCAGGACCGCCTGGCGCCCGTGCTCGGCGGCCCGGAGCATCGCGTACAGGGCGATCACCGTCTTCCCGCTCCCGACCTCCCCCATCAGGAGGCGCTGCATCGGCCGGGCCCCGGCGAGCTCCCCGCCGATCGTCTCGATCGCCGCCCGCTGGTCCCCGGTCAGCTCGAACGGCAGCCCCCCGGCGAGCCAGCGCCCGGTCAGCCAGGGCTCGTCCCCCAGGCTCGTCGCCGTCGCGTCGGCCCGCCGGCGGGCCCGGCGGTGCAGAAGGGCGAGCTGGGTCAGGAAGAGCTCCTCGAAGGCCAGGCGCCGCCGGCCCGCCTCGGCCTCGGCCGGCAGCTCGGCGAAGTGCACGGCGGCCAGCGCCCCCGGCCGGTCGGCCAGGCGCTCGCCCGCCCGGAGGCGCCCGGGCAGCGGCTCGACGACCTCGTCCAGCCGATCCCTGGCCCCGGCCATCAGCGCGAGGATCTGGGTCGAGGACAGCCCGACCGACGCCGCGTAGTGGGAGACCTCCCCGTGCCCGGCCACCGCCTCCTCGGTGACCGCGTGATGGGAGACCCGGAAGCTCGCGCGGCCGGCGTACTTCCCGTGGAGGACGAGCCGCGTCCCCGGCCGGTAGCGGTCGACCAGCCAGGGCTGGTTGAAGAACGTGACCTTCATCGTCGCCGTGTCGTCGGACACGGTCGCCTCGACGAGCGGGCGCATCCCCCGCCGGCGGACCGGCCGCCCGGCGATCGCCCGGACCTCAGCCACCACCGTCGCCGTCTCGCCCGGCTGGAGGGCGTCGATCGAGCGCGCCTCCCGCCGCGCCCGCGGCAGGTGCTCGAGGAGGTCGCCGACGGTCGACAGGCCGAGGCCGGCCGCCGCCTCGGCCGCCTTGGGCCCGAGCTCGAGCGGCGCCGCCAGGAGCGACGGGCGCGGCCACCGGACCGGCGCCCCGAGGAGCGCCGCGCGCTCGAGCCGGTCCCGGCTCGCGAACGCCCGGGGACCGGTGGCTTCGATGATGGTGGTCGTCACGGCACGTCCATGATGAACGGCGCTCCGGTCGGGCCGCCGCGCCGCCGTCAGCCCGACCGGACCGCCCGGACGGCGACGACCCGGCTGAACGTCGTTCCGTCGACCTGGTAGCCGTAGCACCCCCCGGCGACCAGCCGGGTGTAGGACGGCCACTCCCGCCAGCCGGAGGGCTCGCCCGGGGACACGGCGCCCGGAGCGAGGAGCTGCACCTCGGCCACCGGGACGCGATCACCGCCGAACCCGACGGCGTGGGGACCGTCCTCCTGGCGGCCGCGGATCAGGACCGGGCCGCGGTACCCGGGGTCGGCGACCCACAGCACCTTCCCCCCACCCCACCGGCTCCCGGCGAAGCCGCTCCGCGGGGACGGCGAGGCGTAGCTCAAAGCCTCGGAGCCCAGGACCGGGTAGACCGGCCCCCCACCGGTCAGCGACCCGACGAAGCCGACGCGGCGCACGCCCGAGGCCGGACACGGCGCCCCCGCCGGGAGCCGCGGTATCCGCAGCGGACGGCGTAGACCCGCCGGCACGGCGCCGGCGCAGGCGCCGGACCGGGAGGACCGGCATCCCTCGTAGGAGGCGTAGCCCCGAGCGCTCGCCAGGCCCTCGGCGGCCGCCGCGCGCCCGGCGGACCCGGCGGGGGTGGCGCCCCCGCAGGCCGACCCGACGGCCCCGATCGCGAGCGCGGCCACGAGCCCTATTCGGCCGCGAGCAGCCACCAGTAGCTCGGTTGCCCGCCGTAGCTGTGCTCGAACTCGACGCCGGCCGGCGCCAGCGCCTCGACCTCCTCGGCCCCCAGCGGGGCCCCGTCCCCCTCGATGCAGGTCACGAGCTCGGTCCCGTCGGCCAGCGACGCCATCACCGCCTCCACCGTCGCCCGCGGTCCCCCCCAGGCGACGACCTCGTCGTCGACGACGCCGACCGCCTCGCCCACCTGGAAGCGCCCGTCGGTGTCCTGGCGGGCGGCCGGGGCGACCCAGCCCGTCCGCACCCGGCCGAGCGCCTCCTCGAGCGCCGCGGCGTTCTCCTCGGCCGCCCGATCCGGATCGAGGGCGACGACCGCGGCGAGACCGGCCTGCTGGGAGCGGGCGGGTACGACGATCACCTGCTTGTCGGAGAGCTCGGCCGCCCGCTCGGCGGCCATGATCACGTTCGGGCTGTTGGGCAGGACGATGACCTCCTCGGCGGAGATCCCGTGGATCCCGGCGAGGAGCTCGTAGGTCGACGGGTTGAGCGTCGGCCCCCCGTCGAGGGGCTCGGCCCCGAGGCTGGCGAACAGGGCTCCGATCCCCGGGCCGGAGACCACGGCGAGGACGCCGCACCGGGCCGGGTAGGCCGACTCGAGGTTCGCCAGGCGGTGGGCGATCTGGAAGTGCATGTCGGCGACGTCCAGGCGCGAGACCTCGCCGACCCCGGCGAAGAGCGCGGTCGCCTGCTCCGGGGTGTCGGTATGGACGTGGACCTTGAGCGTGTGCGAGTCCCCGACGACGAGCACCGAGTCGCCGAGCTCCTCGAGGGCCTCGATGTAGGCGCCCGCGGCGAGCGCCCGCCCGGTCACGGCGAAGTTGGTGCAGAAGCGGTAGGTCGAGGACGCGTGCTGGGGGTGGGTGATCCGGGCCGGGGCGTGATGGTCGAGCGGGGGAGGGTCGTCCCCCCGGAGGGCGGCGACGATGCCCGCGAAGATCACGATCAGGCCGTAGCCCCCGGCGTCGACCACCCCGGCCTCGCGGAGGACCGGGAGGAGATCGGGACCCCGCTTGACCGACTGCTCGCCCGACTCGACGGCCCCGGTGAGGATGGCGGCGATCGCTCGCTCCTGGGCCTCGGCCGCGGCGTCCACGGGGAGCCGCGCCTCCGGGCTGTGGGCCAGATCCCCGGCGATCCGGTGGGCCATCTCCCGCACGACGGTGAGGATCGTCCCCTCGGCCGGGTTGCGCACCGACGCGTAGGCGCGCTCGGCGGCCCGGGCCATGGCCGCCCCGATCAGCACCGGGTCGACGAGCTCACCCGGTCGGCTGACCAGCTCCTCGGCGGCCCCGCGGATCAGCTGGGAGAGGATCACGCCGCTGTTGCCCCGGGCCCCGAGGAGGGCGGCCCGGGCCACGGTGTCGACGATCTCCTCGCGGCCGATCTCGTCGATCGTCCGGTCCCCGTCGGCCGCCAGGCGGTCGAGCTCGTCGAGCACGGCGCGCAGGGTCAGCACCATGTTGTCCCCGGTGTCGCCGTCGGCCACCGGGAAGACGTTGAGGTCGTTGACCTCCTGGCGGCGGGATTCGAGATGCGACAGCGCGCCGGCGACGACGATGCGAAAGCGAACGAGGTTGGGGTCGGTCACGACCCGCCGACGGCGGTCAAGCCGCCTTGGTGACCTTGCCGGCCTTGAGGCAGCGGGTGCAGACGTATTCGCGGCGGGCGGTCGCCCCGACGAGGATCCGGACCTTCTGGAGGTT
>JAXDHK010000209.1:0-2668 GCA_034664545.1 Solirubrobacteraceae bacterium | reverse complement strand
TCGCCCCCGTCGTAGGCCATCAGGGCCGGGAAGGCGAGGACGACGAGGCCGACGCCGGCGATGCAGGCGAGCCCGCCGCTGAGGACCGAGATCCGGGCCGAGCTGATCGAGGCGACCGCCCCGGCCTCGATGTCGCCGAGCCGGACGCCGCCGGTGACCACGAGCCCGAAGACCGAGGACATGCGCCCGCGCATCGGGTCGGGCGTGACCGTCTGGTTGATCGTCGAGCGGCAGACGGCGCTCACGCTGTCGGCGGCCCCGGCCACGGCGAGCAGGACCGCGGCCGCCCAGAGCCGGTCGACCAGCCCGGCGGCGGTGATCGCCGCGCCCCAGACGAGGACGGCGTAGATCACGATCCGCCCGAGTCGGCGGGCGTGCTCGAGCCAGCCGGTGCTGAGCGCGGCGGCCGTGGCCCCGACCGCGACCGAGGCGTAGAGCAGCCCGGCTCCCCCGGCCCCGGCGTGGTAGACGGTCAGCGAGAGCACGGCGAAGAGGGCCCGGGGCATGCCGAAGGTCATCGCCACGAGGTCGATGGCGAAGCTGCCCATCAGGGCGTTGTTGCGCCGGACGAAGCGCAGGCCCTCGAGGATCGAGGCGAGGATCGGCTCCCGGTCGCCGGTCGGGGGGACCGGGCGCTGGGGGGCGATGGACAGGGCGGCGACGACCAGGGCGCAGCAGCTGACGACGTCGAACAGGTAGGCCGACCCGACGCCGAGCGTCGCGATCATGAGGCCCCCGAGCCCGGGGCCGACGATGGCGGTGAGCTGATAGGCCCCGAAGTTGAAGGCCAGGGCCGAGCGGAGGCGATCGCCGACCAGGGCCGGGATCATCGAGGACTGGGCGGTCAGCTGGAGGGAGGCGCCCCCGGCGAGGAGGCCGGCGAGGACGAAGACCAGGACGATGGGCGGGCGCCCGGCGGCCGTCACGCCGGCGAGGATGCCGGCGGCGAGCATCGTGGCGAGCTGGGCGGCGATCAGGAGCCGGCGGCGGTCGATCCGGTCGGCCACGGCCCCGCCGAGCAGCGAGACGAAGACCATGGGGATGAGCTCGGCCAGGCCGAGCAGGCCGACGAGGCCGGCCGACCCGGTCAGGACGAACACCTGATAGGGGACGGCGACGAGCGCGGCCTGGGTCCCGAGGCCGGCGAGCACCTCTCCGAGGGCGAGGCGGCGAAAGTCGCGCGAAGCCCGGAGTGCGTCGAGATTGATCGCCAGGCGCCGCATCCGGGAGGGAATCCTCGCAAGCCCCGGCCGGCGGGCCGGGTTCGGGCGGGGCGCCCCGGGCGGCTACACTCCGCCCCATGTTCGAGCGGATCGACCACATCGGCGTCGCGGTCAACGACCTCGAGCCGGCGATCAGCCTCCTGTCGGGGACGTTCGGGATGCCGCTCGTCCACCGGGAGGTGGTCGCCTCCCAGGGGGTCGAGGCCGTGCTCCTGGACATCGGCGAGAGCCACGTCGAGCTGCTCGCCCCGCTCTCCGAGGACACGCCGGTCGGACGCTTCCTGGCCCGGAGCGGCCCGGGCCTCCATCACGTCGCCTATGCCGTCGACGACGTCGAGGCGGCGCTGGCCAAGCTGAGCGACGACGGGGTGCGCCTGATCGACAAGACGGCGCGGATCGGCCTGCGCGGGTCGCGGGTGGCGTTCGTCCACCCGGCCGGGTGCAGCGGCGTCCTGACCGAGCTCGTCGAACCGGCCGAGGGCCACTGATGGCGGCGGCCAAGACCCAGCGCATCTCGATCGGCTTCGCCGCCGGCCAGGTCATCGCCGCCCGGGTGGCCCCCGAGCAGCTGACCGCCTTCGAGCAGGCGCTCGAGGTCCGCGAGGGCTGGTACGAGCTCGTCTGCGAGGACGCTACCCTGCGCCTCGACCGGGCCCATGTCTGCTTCGTCCGGGTGGACTCGGACGAGCCGCGCGTCGGCTTCGGCACCTGACCCGCCGATGACCCGGGCCACTGGGGGTGCCGCCGGCCTCGAGGCCGCGGTCGGGCGCATGCTCCGAGCCGGAGGCCAGTCCCCGGGGGTGGCGGGGTTCTCTCGCCTGGGTGAGCACGGGGCCGTCTGGCTCGTCCTCGGGGCGGCGATGGCCGTGGGCGGACCCCGGGACCGGCGACCTGTGTGGCGGGGGGCGACGGCTCGGGTGGCGGTCGCCTACGCCCTCAACCAGGCCGTCAAGCTGGCCGTCCGCCGCCGCCGCCCGGCCGGGGGGCTGAGCTCGACCCTGACCGAGCTGAGCTTCCCGAGCGCCCACGCGGCGACGTCGTTCGCCGGGGCCCGGGGCTTCACCCGGGCGGGCTTCCCGGCGCTGCCGCTCTACGCCCTGGCCGGGGCCCTCGCGGTGTCGCGCCTGCGCCTCGGGGTCCACCACCCGACCGACGTCGTGGCCGGGGCCCTGCTCGGCCACCTGGTCGCCGGGGGGGCCGGGCGATGAAGATCGGGATCGTCGGGATGCCGAACGCCGGGAAGTCGTCCCTGTTCAACGCGCTGACCCAGGCCGGAGCCGAGGCGGCCAACTACCCGTTCACGACGATCGAGCCAAATGTGGCCGTCGTGCCCGTGGTCGACGACCGTCTCGTCCGGGTGGCCGAGACCCTGGGGGCGAGCGAGCTCGTCTACGACACGATCTACTTCCACGACATCGCCGGCCTCGTCGCCGGGGCGTCGTCGG
>JAXDHK010000208.1:0-4453 GCA_034664545.1 Solirubrobacteraceae bacterium | reverse complement strand
GAGTCTCGCCTAAGTCCACACGATCGCTGGGTCCCGAACGTGGGGGTTTGCAGGGAAACTTGGCTTTTCCCCTGGTTTTTCGTATTCTTGACGAAGTCCTGCCGGGCCGAGCCGCATCAGGCCCCGCGGGATTGCGCGTCGTTTGCCCCGTGCTCCTGCCCCCCGCGTCACTGGTTCCCTATGCCAATTGCCTTTAAAGAATGGGCGGTCACCGTCCGCGCTCTCGCCGAGGGCGAGCAGCTCATCACCCTCCGGAAGGGTGGCGTTCGCGAGCCCTCCAAGCACTTCCGCGTCGAACACGAGCGGTTCTTCCTCTACCCGACGTTCGACCACCAGCGCTCGGATCTCGTCCGCGAGTCCCACCAGCCCGAGCTCCGGCGCGCCCTCGAGGAGGGGGTCTGGGCCGACGGGGAGCCGAGCGTCCACCAGCTCCACCACGGCCCGAGCGTCCAGCCCCCGGATCGGATCCGGATCCGCGCCTGGGCGGAGATCGCCGCCCAGTACACGATCACCGACTCCCGGACCGTCGACGCGCTCTCGCCGTTCTACGTCTGGACACCCGACTACGCCGAGAAGCGTCTCGAGTGGAAGCGCCGCCACCCCCTCCACGTCCTGCTCCTCCGGACGTACCGGATCCCCCGGCCGGTGACGGTCAAGGTCAAGGACGAGTACGGCGGATGCCGGTCGTTCCTCGAGCTCCAGCGGGAGCTCCCGTTCGAGGGCACGCCCGTGCTCTCCGACGAGGAGTTCGGCCGGGCGGCCGAGGAGATCGAAGCGATCGCCACCGGGCGCGTCCCGGCCCTGGCCTAGCTAGCCCCGGCCGGCGCCAAGCACCTTGCAGGGCTGTGCCCGGGGTCGCCCGGGCGCGAGACTGGGTGGGTGACCTGGGTCGAGACGAGCTCACCGAACTTCACGGCTCGCCACGAGCACGCCGACCTCGACGACGCGGTCGCCGTCCTCGAGCTGATCGAGGGGACCCGGGACCGGCTGGGCGGGATCTTCACCCGGGTGCCCGACGAGGTCGCGGTCGTCCTCCACTCCTCCCAGCTCGAGCTCTGCCTCGCCCAACCGTCGCTTCCCCTCGTGCGCCTGGCCACGGCCCCGGCCGGCCGGCGCTACCTCGCTGGGTGGTGCTCGCCCCGGGAGGTCCACGTCCTCGCCCCCCGGCTCCTCGAGCGCCGGGCCTCGGCCGTCCCCGGGTCCCGGGAGATGGCGATGCTCGGGCCGGCGACCCTCTACACCCAGCTCGTCCTGGCCGCCAACAACCGCACCTTCCCCCCGCCCTTCCGGCCGTCCGGCCTCGCCCGCTACGTCCGGTGGGCCTGGCTGGCCGCCGGGGCGGCCCAGTACTTCTCCGGCCAGACGGCCTTCGCCCGGCCGGCGATCGCCCGGCGCCTCCGGGAGGGCCGGGAGCCGGCCTTCCCGCCGAGCGTCCGCGACGCCGCCCTCCTCGGGGGCTCGGTGTTCGACCTCCTGGCCCGGGAGCACGGGGTCGGTGCCGCCGTCCGGCTCGCCTACACCCCCCTCGCCGGCGAGCCCCGGGCCGCCCTGGTCGGCGCCTTCGCCGGCCGGGAGATGGTCCACACCGAGGGGGCCTGGCGGGCCCATCTGGCGCGCCTGGCCGAGCAGCGCTGACCCGGCGGCGGGGCCACGGGGCCGAGGCGGGGGCCGGGGGATCAGGTCAAGGGTATGGAGGACCACGGCGAGGAGGACCCCGCCGAGGGCCACGGGGCCGAGGCGGGGGCCGGGGGCTCAGCTCAACGTATGGAGGACCACGGCGAGGAGGACCCCCCCGAGGGCCAGGGCGAGCAGGAGGCCGGCGATCAGCCGGACCGGGGTCGTGGTCGACGGGGCCGGCGGGTCCCGGCTGACGATCTCGGCCTCGACGAGCACCTCCCGGGCGGTCGGGGCCCCCGAGGCGGCGACGAGGACGTCCCGGGGGCCGGCGGCCATGAAGTCCGGGACGTCGAAGCCGGCCCGCCGGCGCAGGAGGCTCGGGACCCCCTCCTCGAGGAGCATGCCCTGGATGAACTCGGCCTCGGCCTGATTGCTGGCCCCGGCGACCCGGACGAGCTCGCCCTCGGTGTACTGGGGCTTGATCTTCCGGGCCCGGGCCTGGCGCTCGGTGACCGGGGCCTCGGCGTCGGGTCCGCCGACGTGGACCAGCGGCATCCCGCAGCTCCGGCAGAACCGCTCGTCGGCCGGATGGCTCCCGGCGCAGCTGGGGCAGGCGAGCTGACCGGCGGCCATCAGACCACGGCGAGGTCTACTTCCTCGACCTGGGCGTCGACGATCCGGAAGGCCCGGACCTCCGGGGCGCTTCCGGCGACCCCGACGATCACGTAGAGGGCGTCGGGGTAGAAGGCGAGGTTGATGTCGGTCTGGGACGGGACCGGGGGGCTCCGGGTGTGGGAGTGGTAGATGGCCCCGAGCTCCCACCCGGCGTCCTCGATCTCGGTCTGGATGCGGTACTGCTCGAGCCCGTCGATCTCGTACCGGAGCGGGCTGGCCGCGGTGTTGGCCGCCCGGTAGACCTTGACCGCCCGGCCGTCGTCGTCGGCGGCGATCATCCCGCAGCACTCGTTCGGGGCGTCGGCCTCGGCGTGGGCGACGATGTCGTCGAGCATGTCCCGGGAGATCCGCATCCGATCGAGGCTATCAGCGCCGCTGGCCGGTCTCGAAGGCCGCGGGAATCGGGTCCTCCCCGGCCGCCTGGCGGACGACGGCCAGGTGCTGGGCGTCCCCGCACATGACCGCGGCGACGAGCTGGATCAGCTTGACGTCGGTCAGAACCTGGACGTAGGTCGAGAAGCCGAGGATCTCGGCCCGCTCGAGCTCGTCGAGGGCGGTCAGGGCCCCGGCGTGGTCGGTGGCCGCGGCGACGGCCGGGAGCTTGCGCTCGACCTCGGCGACCGAGGGGGCGACCGGGGGTTGGACCCCGACGTACTCGGCCAGCTTGAGCAGGGCGGCCGCGTGCTCGAGCTCCTGGACGGCCAGGTGGGCGACCAGCTTCCGGAGGTCCAGGCCGAGCGCCGGTCGCCGGGCGATCGCCGCGTAGCCGACGGCCAGGGCCTGCTCGAGGCGGACCGCCCCGATGATCGCCTCGATGTCCCGGACGCCCTGGCCGGCCGCCGGGGTCGGGGCCCCGAGGACGAGGCCTCCGGCGGCGACGAGGCCGGCGGCGGCCAGGAGCTCCCGCCGACGCGGGCGCCACCCGGTGGGGTCCGGGCCGGTCGAGCTCACGCCCGGCCCCGGACGACCGCGGTCGGGAGCGCCGGGAGCCCCCGGGCCTGGGCGATCAGGACCGCGTGCTGGGCGTCGTTGTTGGCGATTCCGACGACCGTTCCCCGGGCGGCGAGGTCGCTGAGCTTGGGGAGGATGTCGATCCCGACGGCGATCGACATGTCCTCGACCTCGGCGGCCAGGGCCAGGGCCGACGGGCCGTCCCGGGCGGTGAACGCGTAGGTCGCGGCCGGGGGGGTCGGCGTCCCGCCGAGCCGGTAGATCGCCCCGGTGACCGCGTAGGCGTGGGCCGCCTCCTGGACCCCGATCCGCCGGACGAGCGCCTGGTGGGGGCCGGCGAGCAGCCGGGCGGCGTGGGCGTAGGCGGCGACCGCCCGGTTCTCGAGGCCGAGGAGGCCGTCGAGGACGGCGGCGTCGGCGGCCCGGAACTCCGGGTTGGTCCGGGTCGGCCCCGACGACCCGCATCCGGCGAGCCCGGCGGCGAGGGCCCCGGCCGAGGCGAGGAGCCGGCGGCGGGAGACGCTCCGGCCCGGGCGGTCATCACCGGCCACCGGCGTCCCTAGGAGGAGACGGCGCCGGGGGTCGCCCGGCGGGTCACCACCAGAGCGTGCTCTCGAGGTTCTCGATCTCCTCGAGCGGGAGGGTGTAGAGCCCGCTCGAGAGGTACTTCCAGCCGTCGTCGGCGACGACGAAGACCACGTTGCCCTCGTCGAGCTCTCCGGCGATCCGGACGGCGACCCGGGCGATGGCCCCGGAGGAGACCCCGGCGAAGATGCCCTCGTCGTGGAGGAGCTTCCGGGTCCAGATGATGGCGTCGTGGTTGGTGACGAAGATCTTCCGGTCGAGCAGGGAGAGGTCGATGATCGGCGGGATGAAGCCGTCGTCGAGCGAGCGCAGACCCTGCACCGGCTCGCCCTGCATCGGCTCGGCCGCGACGATCTTGCACGCGTCGCCGAGCTCCTCCTTCAGGCGGCGGCCGTTGCCCATCAGCGTCCCGCCGGTCCCCAGGCCGGCGACGAAGGCCGAGATCTCGTCGTGCTCCTCGAGGATCTCGAGCGCCGTGCCGTTGTAGTGGGCCAGGGGGTTGGCCTCGTTCCCGTACTGGTAGGGCATGTGGTAGCTCGAGTCCGCGGCCGCCATCTCGAGCGCGAGCTCAACCGCGCCGTTGGAGCCCTTCGTGCCGTCGGAGAAGACGATCTCGGCGCCGTAC
>JAXDHK010000207.1:0-6920 GCA_034664545.1 Solirubrobacteraceae bacterium | reverse complement strand
GCCACCCGCGAGGCGGCCGCCGCGGCCCTGGCCGGCCTCCCGCCGCTCGAAGCCCCGTCGACGCCGACTCGCCCCCCGCGCGGGCGTCGCCGCCGCCACGGGGAGGCCTCGAAGCCGGAGGCCGGGTGGATCCCGACCACCGAACGCTTCCGCGACCCCAGCACCCGCCGGCTGATGCGGGTCTGGATCGACCCGGGCGACGCCAGGCGTCACTACCTGGCCGAACCAGCCTGAGCTCAGCCGGGCTCGAGCGCCCACCGCCCGGGCCCGCGCCACACGAGGAAGAGCATCGCCACGAGCAGCGCCGGCGCCAGGGTCAGGCTGATCCGCTCGCCCTGGCCGATGCCCGAGACCAGGATCGCCCCGACCATGTTGGCGGCCAGGACGAGGCCCGCCGCCCGGGTGGCCAGGCCCCCGACCAGGAGGAGCCCGCCGAGGATCTCGACCACGCCGACCAGATAGACGAACGCGTCGGGGGCCGGGAGGCCGTAGCCCCGAAAGGAGTCGAGCTCGGCGGCGTGGCTGGTGAACTTCCCGACGCCGAAGGCGACGAAGACCACTCCGGACACCAACCTGACCGCCAGGCAGGCGACGTCGACGGGTCGACCGGCCGGGGCCTCGCTCATCGGATCGGAGTCGCCGGCCGTGCCCGCGCCTAGGGCGACGAGCGGTTGATCTGGCCGTTGGGCTTGACCAGCCACCAGTGCCCGCCGTACTCCTCGACGTTCTGGCAGAGGATCTGGCCGGGCCGGCGGTCGCCGACGTAGTAGTAGAGGGGGTGGCCGTAGTAGGCGAGCTGCCGCTGACCGCCGGCCCGGCGCACGATGCTCAGCCGTCCTCCGACGATCCCGGCCCCGCCGACCGGGGCGCCGCGGAGGATGACCGGCGGCCAGGCCACGGCGCACGCCCCGCTGCACGCGCTCCTCGTCGGGGTGTCGGCCGTGAAGAGGTAGAGCGTCCGACCCTTGCCGTCGACCAGGTACCGGAAGTAGCCGGGGGCCCTGCCCACCCCGACCGACGCGGCCGACCGCGGCCTCGCCGCCCGGGCCGGGGTCGCCCGGGCGCCGGGGCCCCCCGCGGGGGCGCTCGCCGTCGCCGTCGACGCCGCCGCCGCCGCACGATGGCTGGCTCCCGGTGGCGCCGG
The DNA here is from genome assembly GCA_034664545.1 of Solirubrobacteraceae bacterium. Taxonomy (GTDB): domain Bacteria; phylum Actinomycetota; class Thermoleophilia; order Solirubrobacterales; family Solirubrobacteraceae; genus Palsa-513. The sequence goes on along the minus strand of JAXDHK010000207.1, from coordinate 5,776 downwards.
TCCGCCGGCCGCGGCCGCCGAGACCGGGCTGGGCGTGTCCGCCGGCCCCGGCTCGGCCGCCGTCGTCCCGCATCCGGCCAGGGCGATCGCGGCCGCCGCCGATCCGATGAGCCCGCGGCCACGGCCGCGGATGAGCATCCTCGTCACCGATCGAGCATCCCACAGCCCCGGGACGAGAGCGAGAACGAGACGATGAACTCGCCCGGCCCGGCCCGGCCCGGCCCGGCCCGGCGAGCGCGGAGCTCAACCTCCGGCGGCGCCCGGGGCGGTGGGACCCCCCTGGCCCGGGAGGTTGGCCGCGGCCAGCTTGCGCAGGAGGTCGTGGAGGGTGGTCCGCTCGTCCTCGGTCAGCGCACCGAACACCTGACCCTGGAGCTCTCGGGCGATGCGCCGGGCCCGGCCGAGGGCCTCGTGTCCGGCCGGCGTCAGGTGGATGGCCCGGATCCGGCGATCCTCGGCCGACGGGCGCCGCTCGGCGTAGCCGAGCTTCTCCAGATGGTCGATCACCGCGACCATCGAGCTCGTGTCGATCGCCGTCCGGGTGTGGAGCCGTTGCTGGGTGATCCCCGGGGCCGCCGCGACGATGTTCATCACCCCGAAGTCCCGGGGGTGGAGATCCTCCGGGGCGAGGGCCTCCCGGAAGCGGCGGCTCGAGTCGTGTCCGAGCCGGACCATCAGGTAGCCCGGGAAGCCCGAGAGCTCCGCCGGGATCTGTCCCTCTCCCCACACCAGGTCGATTCTACCCCACAGGCGGATCATTTGTGCTACAAATCGTCCGTCCACAAACGGATGGAGGAGTAAGGATGTCGGCCATCACCCGCTGGGTCCTCGCCCACAAGCGCAGCGTCGTCTCGTTCTGGATCGTCCTGACCATCGCCGGCATGGCCACGGCCGGGGCGGCGAGCAAGGCGCTCAAGCAGAAGTTCACGGTCCCGGGCAAGGAGGGCTGGGTCACCAACACCGACATCGCCCGCGACTTCCGGGGGACCGGCGGCAACAGCGCCCCCCTCGTGCCGGTGATCACGCTCCCGGCCGGCCTGACCCCAGCGAGCCCGGCGGTCCGCAGCGGCCTGGCCGACCTCGAGCGGCGGATCGAACGGGCCCTGCCCGGGACCCGGATCGCCGGCTACGGCTCGACCGCCAGCCCGGCCTTCGTCTCCGCCGACGGACGGACCACGTTCCTCGTCGCCTACCCTCCGCCCGACCCGACCCAACCGTTCGGCGACAACCCCAAGGCCGAGAAGGCGCTCCGGGCGGCGCTGGCCGGGGTGACCGTGGCTGGGGCCCCGATCCGCCTGACCGGCCTCGACGCCCTGGCGGCCCAGAACGGCGGCGGCCAGGGGCCGGGCGTCCTCGTCGAGGCGCTGCTCGGAGGGGTCGGCGCCCTCGCCGTCCTCGCCTTCGTGTTCGCCTCGTTCCTGGCCATCGTCCCGATCGTGATGGCCGTGGTCTCGATCATGACCACGTTCCTGATCGTGCTCGGGCTGACCACCGTGACCGAGGTCTCGCCGATCGTCCAGTTCCTCGTCGCCCTGATCGGCCTGGGCGTGGCGATCGACTACGCCCTCCTCGTCGTCGTGCGCTGGCGCGAGGAGCGGGCCCACGGCCTGGAGGGCGACGCGGCGGTCCAGCGGGCGATGGAGACCGCCGGCCGAGCCGTCGTGTTCAGCGGGACGACGGTGGCCGTCGGGCTGCTCGCCCTCGTCGCCCTCCCCCTCCCGTTCCTGCGCTCGGTCGGCTACGGCGGCATGCTGATCCCCCTGGTCAGCGTCGTCGTCGCCATCACGCTCCTCCCGGTCGTGCTCAGCAGCCTCGGCCGGAGGCTCGACTGGCCGCGGATCCGCACCGACGACAAGGCGAGCCGGTCGTGGACCCGGTGGGCCGAGCTCGTCGTCCGCCGGCGGCGGGTGGCCGCCCTCGGAGCCGCCCTGATCCTCGCCGCCCTCGTCGCCGCGGCCACGAGCCTCCAGCCCGGGCTGCCCAACGTCGACACCATCGCCCGGGAGGGTGACGCCCAGCAGGGGCTGGCGGCGCTCGAGCGGTCGGGGATCGGGGCCGGGGCGCTCATGCCCCACGAGGTGCTGGTCGGCGCGGGCGGAGCCCGGAAGGTCGCGAGGCTGCTGAGCGGGGTGAGCGGCCTCCACGGGTCGGTCGCCCCGGCCGGACCGGACTGGAACCGGGCCGGGTCGAGCGTGGTCGACGCCTTCGCGGTCCCCGACGGATCCTCGAGCGCCGGCCGCGACACGCTCGAACGGGTACGCGCGGTCGTCCACGCCTCGGCCACCGGGGCCCGCCTCGGAGGGATCCCCGCCCAGAACGACGATTTCATCTCCGCCGTCTACGGGAACTTCCCCCTGATGATCGCCCTGATCGCCGTCGTCACCTTCGTCCTGCTCGCCCGGGCATTCCGGTCGCTCCTGCTCCCGCTCAAGGCCGTGCTCCTCAACGTGGTCAGCGTCGGCGCCGCCTGGGGCGTGCTCGACCTCGTCTGGCAGCGGGGGCACGGATCGAACCTCCTCTGGGGGATCGCGGCGACCGGGTCGGTCACGGCCTGGATCCCGCTGATGGTGTTCGCCTTCCTCTTCGGACTCTCGATGGACTACGAGGTGTTCATCCTCGCCCGGATGCGCGAGGAGTACGACGCGACCGGCTCGACCGACACCGCGGTGATCCGGGGGATCGGGCGGACCGGGCGTCTGGTCACGAGCGCGGCGATCATCCTGTTCCTCGCCTTCGTGTCCATGGCCTCCGGCCCCCAGACGGACGTCAAGGTGCTCGCGACCGGGTTGGCCGCCGGCATCCTGATCGACGCGACCATCATCCGGGCCCTGCTCGTCCCCGCCGTCGTATCCCTCTTCGGGCGGTGGAACTGGTGGCTTCCCGAGCGCCCGGCCCGCATCCTGCGGGTCGAGCCGTCGCTTGCCGCCCGGGCGGCGCCGGCCGGGGAGGGCACATAGCCGCGAACCGGGTGTACGTGGGTCGCGCCCGCCTCCCCCCGGGCCCGGGTTTCGGGTCCCGGGTGCCCGAGGCGGTCGCCGACGCCGGCCTCGAGTCGGTGCGGCGGCGGTGGAACCAGTTCGGAATCGAGGCGAAGGTGGCGGTGGGCGCGGAACCCGAGTCGACGGTCATCCACTACCGGCTGAGCATCTCCGGCCACCCGGACGCCGAGGCGGTCCACGCGGCCTTCCGTGATGATCTCCGTCAAGCCGCCGGCGCCATCCTCACCCGAGCGGCCCCCCCGCCGAGCTGGAGCCTCGAGGATCTCGGGTGCGTGGACAGTCCCCCGCCGCCCGAGCTCACCTATGAGTCTGACACCGGGTTCGACTGGTCGGACCGACCTGCCGACGGGTGATCCACGGCGGCGCACACGGCAGCTGAGACGGTGTGCGACCCGGGCGGGCGCCGCACACCGTCGCTGAGTACCCTCAGGCGGTGACGGGCTGTCCGTTGGTCGGCGCGGTCGTCGCCGCGTCGCCGGCGGGGTGGTAGCCGCGCCCCTCCTTGTAGACCTTGGCCTCGCGCTCGAGGCGGGGGAGGACGCGGTACAGGTAGTTGGGACTTATCCCCATCGACTTGGCGAGCTCCGAGGCGGTGATACCGGGCTGCTCGTTGATCTTCGCCACGGCCTGCTGAGCCCGGTTGCCGCTGCCCAGCGGACGTCCCCGCTTGGCTCCGGTCGAGCGGGTCGAGGCCTTGCGCGCACCCTTGCTCGTGCGCGTCGCGCTCGGGGTGGTGGTGGAGCCGAGCTCGGCTCCGAACGTCTTGAGCATCTGGGTCAGCTGCTCGGCCTCGAGGCGGAGCGGCTCCATCTCCGTCTCGACTTCACCGAGACGTGTACGGATCTGCTCTTGAATGGTCTTGATGTCAGGCAAGCTCGTCTCCTAGGACGTGGAACGGGGGAGTCACGCGAGTTACTATACATCGTAAGGGCCTGAAATAGGGCCGTGTCCACAGGTCAGATGCGCCAGGGAACTGTTGTACCCAAATACGTGGGGCTGGGGACCGGCGTGAGTGGTCGTCCGCCTGTCGGGAGCGCGCCGCGCAAAACGATGCGCGTGAGTCCCGACCGACCGGTCGCGGGACGGGCGATAACCTCCCCGGCGCGATGACCGGCCTCGATCTCGACTACCCGGGGACGCTGGCCGCCCTCCTGGGGCTCGTCGGCCGGGAGGTATCGGTCACAACCTCCGACCCCGACGGCCGGCCTGTGATCGTTTCCCGCATCGAGGGGGTCCTCCGCCGGGCCGCCGACGTGACGGTGGTAAGGGGGTTGCCGGCGGCCGAAGCACACTTCTTCTACGTCACCGACGACCCCGACGACGAGCGGTCGATCGGCTTCATGCTCCACGCCGGACCGTTCGGCGGGGGATCCTCCGAGCGCGACCAACGGGTCCGCTTCCTCCAGGGCGGGGTCCTCGTCGACATCCGGGCCGAGGACCGGGACCGGGACCACTGACGGTGAGGCGGCGCCGCCGCGCCCGCCCGGCCGGGGCGGGGCCGCGACGAAAAGGAGCGGGCGCCCGAAGGCGCCCGCTCCCGTCCAACGCGAGGCCGGCCCCCGGAGTCAGGCGCCGGCGTGAGCCAGTTCCCGCTCGGTCGCCCGAAGCACCGTGGCGCGTCCCTTGTGGGACTTCTCGTAGTCGCGCACGGCCTTCAACTCGCTCTCGTCGTCGATGCCGCCGAGTGCCTTCTGGATCTCGTCCACCGTCTGCTCGTCATATCCCGGCCACGGCTCGCTGCCGCGGAGGGTGGCGATCTTGCTGAGCACCGTGGTCCGGTTCTGGTGCTTGCGCTCGTAGGCGTCGACCTTGGCGAGGTCGATCTGCGAGAGGCTGGTCAGCTGCTCGGCGATCTCCGCCGAGGTCTGGTCCGAGTAGCTCTTGATCGGCAGGTCGGACTCGTCGGCCATCGCGCCCTTGACCTCGCCCTCGACCTGCGCCACGCCCGGGATCTTCCGCGCCTGGCGGGCGGTCCGCTTGGTCTCCTTGACCCCGCTGTCGACCGTGTCCTTGACCGTCCGGGCCGCCGCCCGGACCGCGTCGGCGGCTCCGGTCTTCGTGATGTCGTAGCTCGGATCCCCGCGGAAGGCGGCGTCGGCCACGGCCTGGGTCAGGCGGGGGATCTCGGTGAGCAGCCGCTTGAGCATCTGCTCCTCCTCGGCCAGGATCGAGGCCGCGAGCTTGGCCGTCGCCTCGTCCCCGGCCGCGTTGGCCAGGCGCTCGAGGGCGGTGTAGGTCGCGATCTCGAGGGCCTCGGCCGCGCAGTCGTCCTTGGCGTTCTTGAGGAGCTTCTCCTCCCCGCCGGATCCCCGGACGAGGTCGAGCGGGGTCTTGCCGAGGGCGATCAGCTGGCCGAGGACGGTCTCGGCCATGCCGAGGCCGGCGGCGACCGGGTTGAAGCCGTTGTCGCCATCGAGCTCGTCCAGCCGGCGGCGCAGCCGCTCCCCGTGACGCTTGGTCTCGCCGAGGTGCTTCTCGAGCATGTTGCGGAAGCTCCCGGCCGGGGTCATGGCGATCTGCGCCTGCAGCACCCGGGTCAGACCTGCTTCGGAGGCGTGCGCCTCGGTGAGGTACTGCACGATCTTCCTCTCGGACTGACTCATAGAGTCTGGGCTCCTTTTTTCGTGAAAGTCGGTTGGCAGAGGCCGCACCCAAACTGGGCTCGACCCGAAACAACTGGGTCCGGCAAGCGTCCCGCGAGTACGGCTGCGCGACGTTTTCGATCTCCTCTCTGCCCTCGTTCGAGGTTACCCGCCTCCGGGGATCTCAACCCCGGG